>NZ_CP141185.1 GCF_035609205.1 Hymenobacter sp. GOD-10R | reverse complement strand
CGTGAGCTTCTTGCCCGCCACGCTGCTGGTGTCGATGTACTTCCGGGCGAAAATGGTGCGCAGGATGGACGCGTAGGTACTCGGCCGGCCGATGCCCTGCTTTTCCAGGTCCGCGACCAGCGTGGCCTCGTTGTAGCGCCTGGCGGGCCGGGCGAAGCTCTGGCGGGCCTCCAGCTTTACCAGCGTCAGCGCCTCCCCCTCCTGCACCGGATGCTTAAGCGTCGTTTCCGCTTCATCATCTGGCTCCTCCCCCTCTTCCTCAGCGTCCTGGTACACGGCCAGGTAGCCGGTGCGGGTGAGCACGCGGGTGGAGCTGGTGTAGGTGTCGGCGGCATCGGCCGCCGGCGCGAGGGTTATGGTGGTCTGGTCGTACTGGGCGGCCAGCATCTGCGAGGCCAGGGCGCGGGTGTAAATCAGCCGGTAGAGCGCCTGCTCGTCGGGCGTGTCTCCGGCGTGGGCCTGCTCCCAATGCGTGGGGCGGATGGCTTCGTGGGCTTCCTGCGCGCCGTCCTTGTTTTTAGTCTGGCGGGCCTGGAACTGGCCGGCCCCGAATTGCGCCGTAATCTGCGCCTGGGCCTGCTCGGTGGCTTCCCCGCTCAGGTTCACGCTGTCGGTGCGGATGTAGGTGATGTGGCCGCCCTCGAACAGCTTCTGGGCCAGGTCCGACACTTTCTGCACGGTGAACCGGAGCTTTTTCACGCCTTCCTGCTGCAGCGTCGAGGTGGAAAACGCCGGCGCGGGCTGGCGCTCCACGGGCTTCTTCGCCACGCCCAGCACGCCAAAGCCCGCGCCGAGGCCAACCTGCGGCAAGTAGGCCTGCGCTTGGTCAACCGTGGCGAAAGGCGGGGCCGTGCGACGCGCGCGCAGCAGCTCGCCGTGGCTGGTCTGCAGCGTGGCCACCACCGGCACGGTGAACGTGTCGGTGAACTGCTGAATCTGCCGCTCCCGCTCCACTACCAGGCGCACGGCCACCGACTGCACCCGGCCCGCTGATAGGCCCGCCGCCAGCTTGCGGTTGAGCACGGGGCTGATGGTGAAGCCCACCAGCCGGTCCACGGCCCGGCGGCCTTCCTGGGCGTGCACCAGGTGCAGGTCCACCGTCGTGGGCGCGGCCAGCGCGGCCTTGATGGCCTTTTCGGTGATTTCCTGGAAGGCGATGCGCTTGGTGGTACGCGGGTCCAGGCCCAGCACCTCGCAGAGGTGAAACGCAATGGCCTCGCCTTCCCGGTCGGGGTCGGTGGCCAGGTACACGCCCTGGGGGCCGGCGGCTTTAGCCAGGCGGCGCAGGTTGGCCACCACCGCCTTCTTGTCGTCGCTGACGACGTATTTCAGGGCATGGCCATGCTCGCGGTCGATACCAATGTCGCCTCCACTAACGGGTAAATCACGAATGTGGCCCACCGAGGCGGCCACCTCATATTCTGGTCCCGCGTAGCCTTTGATTTTCTTAATCTTGTTGGGGCTTTCGACGATGATAAGCTTCATGCTGGGTAGCTAGTACGCAGCGAAACTACCAAGTCAGATTAGCCCTTCGGAGAAAAAAGGACGAGTGGTAAAAAGTCGCGGGTGAAGTGCAGAAACTGGCTACGAATGGTAGCCAAGTTGGTGCCGGAGCTATGCGTTTACTGACTAAAAGCTAGTATTGCCCGACAGCACAGATAGTCTCGACTTGCTGCCTCTGTATAACTTGCCGCGAAGCAGGAACATAGCAAGGGGTTCTAACTCTACAGCCAATCAAGTAAACTTATACAATGAGTTGGATAGAAGCGAAACACCGACGTTCAGAGGAAAAGGCTGAACTTTTGCAAAGTGCAGAACTTGAAAAAATAAGCTTGGCCCGGAAAAGACTGTTTGAAGTGCTTTCAGCACTCGGCTATGATAAGCATGGATTGTCGATTGAGGAGGTTGATGTAACCTATCTTTTTTTGTCAGACGATACTGATTGTTCTGATTATGGAACAGATACTTATCGGTTGGCAAAGGAGCTTAACGCTCGTGGCAGAATCCTGAAACTAGAAACGCTCAGCCCATTCATGCTGCATCAACATGGCCTATATGCGCATCTGGCCAATTCCCCCGCATCATCTGGCTTCCCTGCTGCATGCAGCTATTCAACAGCGCTCAAGGCTCATCTAGGACTTGAAAGGAAATACCAATACAAGTCTGCTCAGGTGATTGAGGCTTCCAGCGTTTATATCACTTTCAAACACGAAGGGGCTAATAGTTTCGTCTCAACGGATGAAATAATGCCTGATGGGTCACCTCGTCAAATAACCAAGCAGTTACCTATCGTTTGCGATAAGGATTACTTCAATGTGAGGACGCTCTTTTTATTGGTAAGCGCCCTGCATTAGTCCGAGCAAACGCAGCTTAATACAATCAACTGGCGTCGGGCTGGTTCTTCTTGAAGCGCGGGCGGCCCAGCGCCGGGGCGGGCGGCTCCACGGGGTTATCCATCTGCTTCTGGGCCAGCCTGGTCATCGTGAGCAGGTCGGATTTGGCCAGCTCGGCCACTTTCACCAGCTCATCCAGCGTGAAAGTGCCGGGCTTGGACATCCGCACGTTCAGCGTGTTGTGCGAGATGCCGATGTGCCTGGCCGTGTCGCTGCGCATGCCCAGGGCGTGGATGAGTTCGGCCAGCGAATTATAGGAACTTGGTTTGAGCATAGCCGGGGCCGCAAAGAGGTCTAACACGAGCAAAGATTAGTCAATTTTTGCAACATTACGGCCCCCGCCGCCCCGTAGTTCGGCTATTCAAAAAAGCTGGGTGCCTGGTAGCGGAGTATCTCCGCCCCGTCCGGCTCGGTGATGCGGTCGAGGTACACCAGCACGTTGCCGTCGCGGGCCTGGCGCTCGTCGGCCCGCTGCCAGATGGGGTAGAGCTCGGCGTAGGGGAAGAAATTCATCTGGTCGAAGCCGCTGGCGAAGCCCTGCACCATTTCCTCCACCTGCTCCCGCTGCTCGTGGGAAACGTCGTTGTAGACCCAGCGCAGAAACTCCGCCGTGTCGGCTGGCAGGTCGAAGTAGGCCACTGTCTGCGGTACGGTGTGGCTGCCCATATAAAGCAGCAGCTCCCAGAGCCGGTAGTGGCTTTTCTCTCGTTGCCAGTATTCCACGATGTCGCGGCGGCCGGCCCCCACGTTCTGTCCGGCAAACTTCATCGTGCCGGGGTCGGCTGCAAGGGCTTTGCGAAAGCCGTAGTCGGTGACCCAGTCCTTTTTCGTGAGGCTCGGAAAGTTGTACATCGGGGCGTAGTCAGGGTTGGAGAGGCAAGTTAAGGCCAAGCCGGAACTGAAAAACCACTTTTTATAAGCAGCTATTCTGGCCCCAAAGTGGGTAGTGGACTGTTCCACTCGCGGTAGGCCGTGGTGTAGCGGTCAGCCACGATGGCCAGACGCCCGGGCTGGTCCTCCCGCTTTATCCAAACGTGCGAGCTGCCGCAGTGCACTTGGTAGCCGGGGCGCAGCAGCTGGCGGGCGGCCTCGGCAAACCCGCGCAGGTCCGTTGTATCCGGCGCGGCCTCGATAAGCTGCCGAAGCTGCTCCAGGCGCTGCGCTTAGGCGGCGTCGGCTGGTTGCTGCTCGACAGCCAGATAAGCCAGCTGCGGGGCGAAAACGGGGCTATTCAGGGGGTGCTGAGTGGTCGGTGGCATGATAAAAAGAACAAAAGGGAGAAAATGACTACTGAGCGGGCGGCTCGGGGCTGGCCAGCTCCCGCGCGAGCAGCAGCACCCGGGCGTTGTGGAAGGCCTGGCCGAACACCCCGCGCTGGTAGTCGCGGGCCAGCTGGCCCACGTTCGCAAACTCGTAGTGCAGACCCGTCTCACCCAGCGGCTGCAGAAACTGGTCGGCTTCCTCGGCGCTGAAGCCGCTCAGGTCGCGGCCGTCGCTGAGCAGCAGCTGCACGCCGGGGCGCTCGTGGCGGCCCCGCTCGTAGGTAGTGTAAATCAGGCCCACGGCCCGCTCCCGAGCGTAATACACGGCGTCGCCAACAACTAAATCCTGGGGCTGGGCATGGTATCGGGGTTAAAGTAGCAGGAGAGAAAACTGGCCGCCCTGGTCCTCGCGGGTGGCCCGTAGCGCCTCGCGGCCGATGGGGCGTACGGCCCGCACCAGGACGCTGAGCACGTCGAAATCGGGCTGGGTATCGACGCGCAGCCCGAGCCGCTGGGCCACTTCGGCGGTCAGGCCGTCGCAGTCGAGGCCTTTGCCCAGCTGCTGCATCAGCATTTCCACGTCGGTAATGGCGGCGATAACCCGGCTGCGGTACTGGTTCCAGCCCGGGTCGATGATGGTGGGGGCTTCGCTGGCACGCATCAGGCAGGGGCTACAGGTGGGTATCGAAGCCCGTGACCGAGGTAAAGAGGGCCGGTAAATCCTCTCCGTACACCATTTCAAACGTCTGCTGGTTGGTGATAACCGGCTCCCAGTCGACCAGCTTCTGGTGGTAAAACTCCACCGTGTAGGTATCGGTCGGCATGAGCGTAATTTTCAGCCGGTTTACCTGGGCCTGGTTGCGGCGCAGGTCCATGCGCAGCCAGGGGTTGGAGTTGCTGGCCGTCCGGCCGGCGGCCATGAGCTTGTCGGCGCCGGTCATCACCAGGAAGCGCCGGCCTCCTAGCTGTGACAAGATGGTGTAAGCTTCTTCGACGACTTCGGGCTTGGTGCTCATAAGCAAAATGCTGGTTTACTGCGTTCCGGATAGTTATTAAACGCAAAACAGGGCATTAATGTTTCAAATTTGTTTAAATTAAAGTGTCAATTATTGAATATAATAAAGCGCTGGTAACGGGTCTTGGGGCTGTTTTCCCCTCTTGTTTTTTCGAAGTGTCTGCTTGCTACTAACTGAGCTCTTGGTTCAGGAGGATTCAGGTAGACTGCCAGCTGGGGTTCAGTTTCACCCACTGGATAGCGCTGCTCCGTTCAGAGAGTTACTGTAGCTTCCAGGTTGGTGCGGTAGTATCCCCGGTTGGTCCAGTATGGTGAGCAGGGTGGCGAGCTTCCAGTTGTCGACGGTTGTCTACCCAGCTGCGGGTTTGAAGTTGTCACCCACGGAAAGCAGCCTGTCAGTAGAGCTACAGTTATCTGCGTTTCCAGCCAATGAGTGGGCTTTTAGGCTTATAAAACCTTTCCTCTGGTTTGTTAAAAGCTGGGGAGAATAGTAAGCTGAAGCTAACAACTGACTTATAAAACCTTTCTTTTAGCTTGTTCAAAGGCTAGTGGAAAGTTATAAACGGGCTTATAAAACCTTTCCTTTGGGGGAGTAATGGTAGTTGTTGCCCGAAGTGAGGGATATTCGCTGACGTAATCAACGCATTGTATTACCCCCTTCCGAGGCTTATAAAACCTTTCTTTTCGTTGAAGTCAGAAGCTGGGGGCAGTAGTTAAGAATGTTTGCCTTTGAACCTACCGTCCATGAGACGGTCACGTCCAATCGGAACGTTGCTTCAAGCAATGTTATAATGATTATTAGAAAAGTGCAATCACTGTTTTTTATGAGCCGTGGTTCCGACTTTGTTGTTTTGCTTTTCTGTGTCTCGTGCCAGCGAATATTGAACACCCTAAAAGCCTTTTTTTGTCCTCATCACAAGCTTGTGAGATTTGTTAGTTATTTGTCTTATTTGTAGGGCTTACAACGTATTGATTTTCAGCCTATAGCAAGGCACTTAGGAAAGGTTTTATAAGTCAAAGGAAAGGTTTTATAAGTCTAAAGGGAAGGGATTATAAGCGAAGGGAAAGGTTTTATAAGTCCAGTGGAAAGGTTTTATAAGTGAAAAGAAAGAACCTAAAGGGAAAACTTTCTTTTGGTCTTTCTTTTTGCTTTCCACTTGTTATCTTCGCCTATCCTACTGCCTTCCCACCCCTATGCAAGTTCTTGATAATGCGGCTGCTATAGCCAATTCCACTGGCCTCGAAATCCGGCAGCATAACGCCATTACGACGGCGCGCTACGAGATGACAGCCTGCGAGATGGATATTGTGTTCTATCTGCTCTCGCTGCTGAAGAAGGAAGACCGCATCGGCACCTTCTACCGGGTCAAAGTGCTGGACCTGCAGCATCTTACCGGCCGACAGTGGAACTACCAGCAGTTTCTGGAAGCCACTTCGGCGCTACGGACCCGGGAGTACGTGATTGAAGACAACAAGCGTATTCTGCAGGTCGGCCTGCTGGCCTCGGCCGAGTACATGAAGGGCGAGGGCGTAATTGAGTTGGAAATATCCGAGAAGATTCGGCCCTACCTCATCGACTTAAAGCGCAACTTCACTTCCTTCCGCCTGCAGGCGGCCTTTAGCCTGAGCAGTAAGTACGCCAAGCGCATCTACCAGATTGCCTCGCAGTGGAAGGACAAGTCCGAAACCCGCACTTTCAGCCTGCACGACTTGAAGGTGATGCTGGCCCTGAAAGACCCCAAAGGGATTGAGCCGGAGCAGTACACCAAGGTGTCCATGTTTCAGAAGTACGTGCTCGACGTGGCGGTGCACCAAATTAACCTGAATACGGACCTGCACATCGGCTACGAACTCATCAAGAAAGGCCGCTCGTTCGAGAGTATCCGTTTTCAAATTAAGCAGCAGGAGCCGCACCAGTTGCCCTTGCCGTTTGAGCAGCCCTTGGATGACTCCCGGCTGCAGATGGCGCGGCAGCGGCTGGTGGAGCTCGATATCCGGGACACCCGCCTAATTGAGCAGATTCTCAGCGAAGCGCGCATGGTAGATGAGCTTTTTTCCTTCTGCTACAAGCTCAAAACCGGCAAGATGAAAGCCTCTACCAATCCCGGAGGGTTATTTCTGACAGTGGTGGGACTGCGGAAAGCGCAGGCGGTGCCCGCTAAAAAGTAACCTCAATAGTACAAACATAGTCTAAAAATGGATGCCTTCTACTAAGGTGCCATCTGTTGCAGTTTAACAGTAAAAAAAGGTACAAACCATTAACAGAATTTGTACCTTTTTTTACTGTTATTCAGACGATTACGTCATCCGCAGCGCTGAGATTACTCGTCTTGCTTTTGGTCGGCGACAGTATTTTAACTCACCTCCTCGGACGATGCGAATTGGGCGGCCACGCCCTGCCGGAAGGCTTCGGGGCCGGCGGCCAGCCGCTGGGCGTAGGTGGCCACGGCATCGGGGCCGGCCTGGTAGCGGAGTTGGTCTTTCTGGTCGGTTGCGGCTTCGTACACTACTTCGGCGATGGCCTGGGCGGGCGAGAACTGGGCGTTAGCCTGGCCAGCCATCAGCTTCTGCAACAGGTCGGCGTAAGCCGCGTCCAGGTGCCCGGCCACTTCGAGCGAGCGGCCCGTGAAATCGGTGGCAATGCCGCCCGGCGAAATGGTTTTGATGCCGATGTGGTGCCGCGCCAGCTCAAACGACATGCTTTCGCTCCAGCCTTCAATGGCCCACTTGGTGGCGTGGTATATCGAATACAAGGGAAAGGCAATGAGCCCGCCAATGGACGTGGTGCTGATGATGCGGCAGGACTGCTTCGCCCGCAAATGCGGCAGAAAGGCTTTCGTTACCCGAATAACGCCCAGCAGGTTGGTGTTGACCAGCTGGGTTATCTGCTCGTCCGACAGGGCTTCGAGCGCGCCGATGAGGCCGTAGCCGGCGTTATTGAACACCACGTCCACGGGGTGCAGGGCGATGGCGCGCTGCACGGTGGCCTCAATCTGGGCCGGGTCGGTCACGTCCAGCGGCAGCAGGTGCACGTTGGGTAGCTGCGTCAGCTCGGTTTCGCGCTCGGGGTGGCGCATGGTGGCGATAACGTGCCAGCCCCGGCCGGCAAAAAGCTTGGCCGTGGCTTTGCCTAAGCCGGACGAAGCGCCGGTAATGAAAATAGTGGGCATGATGACTGGGTATAGGGTGATTTAATGGCTCGCCGGGGCCGTGCGAATGCGGGATGGACTGCACCCAAAAAACTGCTTGAACGCATGGGAGAAGTGCGCCAGGCTCTCGAAGCCGACTTCGTGGTACACGTCCGATGGGCGCCGGCTTTCTTCCTGCAGCAGGTAGTGGGCTTCGGCCAGCCGCTGCTGGTAGAGCCAGCGGGCGGGCGAATTGTGAAAAACCTTATCAAAATCCCGCTTGAACGTCGCCAGGCTCCGGCCAGTGAGGTAGGCCAGCTGCTTCAGCTCCACGTTGAAGCGGAAGTGCTGCCGCATGAAGGCCTCCAAGTCAATTTTGCCGGGCTGCCCGAAATCGAACAGTACCGTTTGCAGCACCGGCTGCGCCAGCAGCAACCGCCGCAGCGCCTCTTGCTGCTGGTCCCGGGCCAGCGGCGCGGGCAGCGGCACCTCGAAATACGGCTGCAACGCCTCGAAAAACTCGTTAAGCGATGCATTGATAGCCAGGGGCATCACGGCGGCCATTGCGGGGGCGGGCGGCTCGCTCCGAACGCTGTGCGGCTGGCGGTATTCGAGCAGCATGGCGCGGCCAAACACCACGGTGATGGCCCGAAAGGGCCCATCTTCGGCTGGCTGCTTGGTAAACTTCGCTAAGAAGTTCTTGCGCGAAAACAGCAGGCTCCCGGCTTCAAATGTCTGGCTGGCCCCGGCATCGGTCACCCGCAGGCTGCCCGCCAGCAGGTAGGTTAGGCCGTGCTCGGCCACGCACTGCTCACCCGATAACTGGCGGCGTTCATAGTGCGAGTACACAATTTCCGGCCCAATGCCGGCGGGCAGCTGCTCCGTTCTCATTTGGTTTTCGGCTATCAATTAGGGGTAGCGCAAGAGTAGGAACAGAAATTCCCGTTAGGGAAATGCAAAACGGGCTAATGCCTCAAAAAACGTCCGTTTTTGTGCTTCGTGCTTGTTTATCAGCTCGATAGCTAGACTGATGTAACATCTGTACCAAACTTTTAACTAAGGCCACTAGCCCCGGCTCTGCGCTACCTTTGGCCCATGCGCGCCGAGCAGCCTTTTTCAGCCACTACTCCCCGGCCGCCCCTGGTGGCGGGGCCGGTGATTGCGCTGGCCTGGCTGCTATTCAGCGGCTTCATGGTGCTGCTGATTTTTGGGCAAAACCTGTCGGCCGGCACGCCCACCGACTGGCGCGAGGCGCTGGGCGGGCGCTTGCTGCACGGGCTGATTTGGGGGCTGTTGACGCCGGTAGTGTTTGCGCTGGCGGCCCGCTTCGACCTCACTGAGCGGCGGCGCTGGCTGCCCAAGCTGCTGGCGCACGCGGCGGCCAGCTACGGGCTCACCCTGGCCTACCGCCTCGTGTATGCTGGGGCGATGGA
Organism: Hymenobacter sp. GOD-10R; assembly: GCF_035609205.1. NCBI lineage: Bacteria > Pseudomonadati > Bacteroidota > Cytophagia > Cytophagales > Hymenobacteraceae > Hymenobacter > Hymenobacter sp. GOD-10R. The sequence continues at coordinate 181,597 of NZ_CP141185.1, read as the reverse complement.
CGCGGTGGGGGCCTTGCCGGGCGGCTTTTCGCTGGCCAGCGTGGTAGCCAATGCCAACAACTGGGTGCCTATCTACTGGATGCTGCTCTGCATTGCCTACGCCGTGCAGTACCGCGAGCGGTTTCGGGAGGGCCAGCTGCGGGCCGCCCAGCTCGAAACCCAACTGGTGCAGGCGCAGTTGCAAGCGCTCAAAATGCAGCTCCAGCCCCATTTTCTCTTCAACTCGCTCAATGCAGTATCGGCTTTGATGAGTGCCGACGTGAAGGCCGCCCGCCGGATGCTGGCCCAACTCAGCCAGTTTCTGCGGCTGGTGCTCGACGGCGCCGATGCCCACGAGGTGACCCTGGCGCAGGAGCTGCACCTCACGCGCCTCTACCTCGAAATCGAGCAAACCCGCTTTCCCGACCGCCTGGTCGTGGCCTATGACGTCACGCCCGGTACCGAGGGCGCGCTACTGCCAGCCCTGCTGTTGCAGCCGGTGGTGGAGAACGCCGTGCGCCACGGCCTGGCCCCGCAGGCGGGAGCAGGCGAGCTGGCCATCAGCGCCCGGCAGCAGGGTGGGCGGCTGCTGGTGCAAGTGCAGGACAACGGCCGGGGCACCACCAACACCGCCGCCCGCGGCATCGGCCTGCGCAACCTCGAAAGCCGCCTGGCCACCCGCTACGGCCCCGACTACGCCGTAACCGTGGACACCGCTCCCGGCCAGGGCTACTGCCTGCGGCTGTCGCTGCCCTTCGTGGCCGCCGCGCCGGCCGGCCAATCCCTCGTAACAGCATGAGCGCTAGCATCCATACTCTGCTGGTAGATGATGAGCCTTTGGCCCGCCACTTGCTGCGCGAGCTGCTAGCCGACTTCCCCGCCCTGGCCGTGGCCGGCGAGTGCGCCAACGGCCCCGAGGCCCTGGCTGCCCTGCAAGCCGGCGGCTACGACGTGGTGTTTCTGGACGTGCAGATGCCCGGCCTCGACGGGGTGCAGGTGCTGCAACAGTTGCGGGCCGTCGGTCAGCCCCTCCCCCTGGTGGTGTTCGTGACGGCCTACGACCAGTATGCCGTGGCCGCCTTCGGCCTGCACGCGGTCGATTACCTATTGAAGCCCCTCGACCCCGACCGCTTTGCCGACTGTGTGCACCGGGTGCAACTACAAATAAACCAGCGCGATACCCACGCCGCCGGGGCCGACCTGGCAGCCCTGCTCCGCGCCTGGCCCCCGGCCGCCCCTACCCCCCTACCCGACTATCAGGACCGTTTCCTGGTGAAGCAGCCGGAGCGGCAGTTTTTCGTGCCCGCCGCCGACGTGTGCTACCTCGAAGCCACCAGCAGCGGCGTGCTGCTGCACCTGGCCGGGGCCACCCATCCGCTGCGGGCCACCCTAAGCCAGCTGGCCGAGCGCCTCGACCCGGCCCATTTTCTGCGCATCCACCGCTCGGTTGTTATTCAGACCGAGCATATTATGGAGTTTAAGCCGTGGGCGCACGGCGAGTACTTGTTTCGGATGGCGAATGGGCTGCACGTTACGTCGTCGCGCAGCTACAACACAGTTATTCAGCAGTTTTTAAAGCGGTTTGGGTGAGGGGCAGACTTTGCTAGCGGCCCGCCTCACCCAAAAAAGCCAATTCAGCCCGCAATAAGGCCAACTCGCCGCCGGGCCGTAGCTAGCGCCCCGCGAAGCCCGTACGTTTGAGCGGCCAACGCTATTACCTGGTCGCCAAAACGAACGTGAAAAACACCCTCCTGCTTTTCGGCCTGCTGCTCGGGACCACCTCCGCCGCCCGGGCCCAGCACCACATGGCCGGCATGAGTCACGCCGGCATGGCCGGTATGACGATGCCCGCCGCCAAACCCGGCAGCCCGGTGGCTGCCTTCCAGCACGGCATGGACTCGGTGATGGTGGTGATGGACGAAGGCATGCGCCGCATGGACGGGGCCAACCCTGCCGACATCGACGCCAGCTTTGCGGCCATGATGGTGCCGCACCACCAGGGAGCCGTGGACATGGCCCGCCTGCAACTCCTCTACGGCAAAGACCCGGCCCTGCGCCGCCTGGCCCAGAGCATCATCGCCGAGCAGCAGGTCGAGATTCAGCAGATGCAAGCCTGGCTGAAGCAGCACCCGGCCAAGCCCTAGGTAGCGTTTAGCGTGGACTCTGCGAGTCCGCGCGTTGCCCGAATTACCCCACGTGCGGACTCGCAGAGCCCGCGCTACATTCTTATTGTCAATGAAATACCTTCTCCTACCCGCCCTGCTGCTGGCCGGCACCGCTGCCCGAGCCCAGGCCGTAAGCCACCGCGACCGGGTGTATACCGCCGACCAGATTTCCAACACCGTGTCCGTTATCGACCCGATGGATAACAAGCTGCTGGGCCAGGTGATACTAGGCAAGCCGCAGCCCGATTTAACGTCGGCCCTCTACCGGGGGCAGGCGCTGGTGCACGGCCTGGGGGCCTCGCCCGACCACCGGCTGCTGGCCGTGGTGTCGGTGGGCTCCAACAACGTCACGTTTATCGAAACGGCCACTAATGCCCTGAAAGGCAGCGTGTACGTAGGCCGCGCCCCGCACGAGCCCACCTTCCGCCCCGATGGCAAGGAGGTATGGGTGACGGTGCGCGGCGAGGACTACCTCTCGGTGATTGATGCCGCCACGCTGCGCGAAACCCGTCGCATCCAGGTGCCCAACGGGCCGGGCCAAATCGCCTTCAGCCCCGATGGCAAGCGGGCCTTCGTGTGCTCCAGCTTCTCGCCCGAGCTGGCGGTGGTGGACGTGGCTACCTATAAGGTTATCAAGAAAATACCCGTCGTCAGCCCGTTCTCGCCCAACATCTTTCCCACCAAAGACGGCCAGCAAATCTGGTTCACGCACAAGGACGTGGGCAAAGTATCGGTGCTCGATACCAAGACCTTGACCATCAGCGGCGTGCTGACGACGGGGCCCATCACCAACCATGTCGCCACGGTGGACCTGCCCACCGGCAAGCTGGCCTACGTGACGGTGGGCGGCGAAGACGTGGTGAAGGTGTACAGCCGCGAGCCGGGCTTTAAACAGCTAGCGACCATTGCGGTGGGGGCCAATCCGCACGGCATCTGGCCCGCGGGCGATGGCAGCCGGGTGTACGTGGGCCTCGAAAACGGCGATTCGGCGGTGGCCGTGAGCACGGCCACCAACCGAGTACTAGGCAAAATCAAGGTCGGCCAGGCCCCGATGGCGCTGATGTACGTGCCCGATGCCGTGCCCTCGGGTGTGGCCAGCGCGGCCAACCTCGGCCAGCAGCTCATCGACCAGCCCACGGTCATCCGTAACCTACGGCCCCCGACCCCTGGACCCGCCGCCGGCACCATGAACCTGCGCTCGGAAGGCCTCGTGGACCTAGCCACCTTCAACCTGCGCGCCCTGGCCCCCAATACCGATTACGACATCTACCTCACTAACTCCACCCAGGCCCCCTACGCCCGCGCCTACCCCCTCACCACCGTGCACACCGACGCCAAGGGCGGCGCGATGGGCCAGGCGCTCGGCCCCGTGCAGCGCATTGCCAGCGGCGATTTGCACCCGGCCGGCAAGGCCTTTACGCGGGTGGTCGTGGCCCCTAAAGCAAACGACGGCCCGCCGGCCCTGGTGGGTGACTAGGCCCCTAAATTAAGACGGTGGGGCCCACCGGGGTCACCCGCACACCTACTGGCCGGGCCCCGGCGGGCCAACCTGTTCTATTGCTTCCCTCAACCACGCTCTTTTTCCCACGAATGGCCAGCTGCTGACGCCCGCCCCGCACTAGCGCTCCTTACTCGCCAAGTGTAACCGCCGCCAGGCTGGCCCTTTTAACTTAATTAACTGTGTTTTTCAACTAGTTACGAATTTAAACATGCTGAACTTCTCGCTGCCCACCTGGGCCCTGGCGGCTACCCTGCTGCTGGGGGCCTGCACCAAAAAGAATGACGACTCAGTGCCCGATATGGTCGTGCCGCCCGACCCCGGGCCCATCGCGGCCAGCGCCGCCGACCGGGTATACACCGCCGACCAGTCGTCGAACACCGTCTCCGTGCACGACCCGAGCACCAACAAGCTGCTGGGCGTCATTCGCCTGGGCAAGGGGAGGCCCGAGTTTCTGAGCCCGCTCTACGACATGGAGTCCAACGTGCACGGCCTGGGCGTATCGCCCGATGGCAAAACGCTGGGCGTCGTCTCGACGCTGACCAACTCGGTCAGCTTCATCGACCTGGCGACCAACCTGGTAAAAGGCAAGGTGTACGTAGACCGCAATCCCCACGAGGGCTTCTTCACGCCCGATGGCAGCCAGTTCTGGGTGGCAGTGCGCGGCAAAAATTACGTGACGGTAATTGATGTGGCCAAGCTGCAGGTCGTCAAGAACATCACCACCGAAGCCGAGCCGAGCATGGTCGTGTTCCGGCCCGATGGCCAGGTGGCCTTCGTCAATCATTCCGCCACGGCGATGCTCGACGTCATTGACGTGAAAAGCCAGTCGGTCATTCAGCGCGTGCCAGTGGTGAGCAAGTTTTCGCCCAACTTGGTGGTGAGCGAAGATGGCAAGCAGGTGTGGCTGACGCATAAGGACGTGGGCAAGGTCACGGTCGTGGATGCCCAGACCTACGCCGTGTTGGGCGTGCTGGACACCGGCCCGCTCACCAACCACGTCAACCTTGCCGGGCCGGGCGGCGGCACCCGCTACAGCGGCGCCGTGGCCGGCGACTTCGCTTACGTGACCGTGGCTAGCGAAAATGCCGTGAAAGTGTACTCCCGCGCGCCCGGCTTTGCGTTGGTGGCGACTATTCCCGTGGGCCAGGCCCCGCACGGCGTGTGGCCCAACGGCGACGGCAGCAAGGTCTACGTGGGCCTCGAAAACGGCGACGCCCTGGTCAGCATTGATACGAAGACCAATACTAAGCTCAGCGAAACCGGCAGCGGCCAGGCTCCGCAGGCCATTATTTACGTGGTCAAAGCGGGTGGGGGTAGCCCCGGCGCCGGCAACCTGGAAGCCTATATGCCCGCCACGCCCGTGAACCTACGGCTGGTACCCCTCGGCACGCAGCCAGTACCCGGCGTGGGTGGCGGGGCCACTATCCGCCCCACCGAAGATGTGGATGAGTTGGTGCTGGCGCTGAAAAAGCTGGCGGCTACCACGTCCTACACCCTGTATTTGTCGGACGATAAAACCAAGCTCACCAACCCCGAGGCCGTGCTGACCTTCAAAACCGATGACGAGGGTAGCGTCGAGGTGAACGCCTACTACCAGATTCGGCTGCGGCTGCCGGGCCGCTTCCCCGTCGTGGTGAAGGGCGACAAAGACCCGGCCGGCGCCGTAACCCTCACGCAGCCCTAAACCTGCTGGCTTCACTTGCCGCCGCTACAGCTTAGGCCAGGTCGCCGACAGCGGGTGTGCTTCGCCATTACCCAAGGGGGTAGGCTCTACATAAGAGTCTACCCCCTTGGCATTAGTCAATGGCTCTCATGCAGCCCCTTTGCCACCAGCTAGGCTAGCTGGCCGCTGAGCGAGGCTAGACTAATTCGTCGGCCAACTGGCATGCGGCTAGCTGGCGGCGATGGGTGCGAAAGCGCCATAAGCCCACCGCCAGCACCACGGCCGCCACGGCCAGGGCCGTGTAGCCCAGCCGCCCGCCCCGCTCGGGGTGAAACTGAATGAGGGCCAGCCCAAAGCCCACCAGCGCCAGGCTGGTGCGCACATAGGTCAGCAAGGTGCGCTCGTTGGCCAGGCGAGTGCGTTGCAGGGCTAGCCGGTCGGACAGGGCCAGCTGCGGGGAGGAAGTGGGGGTAGGCATCCAGAAAAGAGGCTACGCCAGCGTCACCGAATCGCCCGGCTCGGCTAGGCGCAGAAACGCGATGTTGTGCTTCTTAAAATAGGGCTCATAATTGTCGTAGCGCTGCTGCACGAAAAAGGGCTTGAGGTACCCGTCGTGTACCGGCAAAATCTGCTGGGGCCGCATCTTCAAGGCAAAATCGGCCACCCCCAGCTCCGTGAGGAAGGGCGCGGCAACGGGCAGAATCAGCAACTCTACCCCCGCAAACTGGAGCAGGTTTTCGGCAAAGGAATCGGCCGGGTTCAGCACCCGGCCGTTAACCAGCCAGGCCGTCATTTGGGGCAGCGGACTGTCCAGAATGGCCTCGTGCCGCACTGGCAGGGCTTGCAGCTGAAACGCGCCCCGGTCGAGCGGGCCTTCCTCGTGGATTTGCACGGCTAGCCCCTGCTGCTTCAGCTTGGCGGCCACTTCGCCATTGGAAATAATAATGGCTCCGCTCTGCTCCACGATGCGCTGGAGGGCGTCCACATCGAGGTGGTCGGGGTGGTCGTGGGTAATGATGACCGTGGCCACGTCCTTGAACACGTCGGGCTGCACCAGCCCTTCGGTGAAGGAAAACTTACCGGGGTCGAACAGTAGTTGCTGGCCGTTTAGCTCAAACAGTAGGCAGGAGTGGATGTATTTTGTGATGCGCATGGGGTAGGGAGAAGAGTGCCTGACATGCAGGATAATACCAATAAATTCAGTCGCCCAGCCAGCGGTCGGCCACCAGGCCCAGGGCATAGTTGAGCTGCACCAGCAGCAGCAGGATGGCCCCGGCGTACACGCTCACGAAGCACAATCCCGCCGCCGCCGCGTAGAGCACCTGCATGAGCACGATGCGCCGCACCAACGCCTGGCTCACGGCCGCATCCACGGCCCGCAACAGGCTGTGACGCTGGGCGTAGCGGTAGCTGCCCAGCAGCGCAGCGCCCACCAGCAGCAGGTTGGCCCAGTACACCAGCACCGCCCCGCGCAGCGGAAAATGCGTGGTCAGAAAGGCCGTTGAAAACGGCAGCAGGCCCACCACCAACAGAAAAGCAATATGCCACCAGGCCAGCCGCCGGTCGCTGTGCTCCAGGTACGTGAACTGCGTGCTCTGGCACACCCAGAAGATGCCCAGCGATAGAAACCCCAGCACGTAGCCCCCGATGCTGGGCAGCAGCCCCAGCAGGGCCGGCCCCACGTCGGCCTCGGTGCGCACGAGGTCGGCGGCCGGCACCCGCAGGTTGAGCACTAGCAGGGTCATGGCGATGGAAAACACGCCGTCGCTTAGCGACTCGATGCGGCGCAAGTTTTGGCCCGCCACGGTGGTGTAAGCCACGGGCGGGGCGTGCAGCCGGGCCACGGGCTAGCGGCGGGGCTTGGCCCGGCGGTGGTCGCGGCGGTCTTCCTGGCGCACCAGCTTCGGCTCTTCGCTAAGGCTTTCGCCGTGCTTGAGGGTGTGGGCGCGGTCCATTTTGCGGTCGGCTCGCGCCTGCATTTGCACGCCGCGGGGCGTGTTTTGGGCGGCGGCCGGGAGGCTGAGGGCGGCAAGGGCCACCGCAGCAGCCAGGAAACGAAGAAAATTCATAAGCGTAAGAAAGAGCGTAAAAAAAGGGCTTGCCCCCGCCGTGTACGGCAGGGGCAAGCCACTGGGTTGGGCCCGGCTACTCGCCACGGGCCTGGGCCAGCTGCACCTCCTCCCCGAGCAGGTTCGACTCGGGCGTGGCCGAGTAGGGCACGGTTTGGGGGATGAAGTCGGCGTCGGCACCGGGCTTGCTGTAGTCGTAGGGCCAGCGGTACACGGCGGGTATTTCGCCGGGCCAGTTGCCGTGGGGCACGTCGATGGGCGTAGTCCACTCCAGGGTGTTTGAGTGCCAGGGATTTTGGGTGGCGAGGCGGCCCCGGAAAATGCTGTAAAAGAAGTTGAAGAGGAAGATAAACTGCGCGAAGAACACGGCGATGGCCGCCAGCGAAATCATCCGGTTGAGGTCGGCAAACTGCGAAAAGGCGTCGAAGGCCGTCCAGGAGTAGTAGCGGCGCGGGAAGCCGGCAATGCCCAGGTAGTGCATGGGCATGAAAATGAGGTAGACGCCCACGAAGGTGAGCCAGAAGTGGATATAACCCAGCTTCTCGTCCATCATCCGCCCAAACAGCTTCGGAAACCAGTGGTACACCCCGGCAAACATCCCGAAGAACGCCGCCGAGCCCATCACCAGGTGAAAGTGGGCAATGACGAAGTACGTGTTGTGCAGCTGAATATCGAGCGCCGCGTTGCCCAGCACAATGCCCGTGAGGCCGCCCGCGATGAAGAGTGACACGAACCCGATGCTGAAGAGCATGGCCGTCGTAAACCGGATGTTGCCGCGCCAGAGGGTGGCAATCCAGTTGAAGCTTTTCACGGCCGAGGGCACGGCGATAATCAGGGTCAGAAACATGAACACCGACCCCAGGAAGGGGTTCATGCCCGTCACGAACATGTGGTGGCCCCACACCGCAAACGACAAAATGAGGATGGCGAAGAGCGAGCCAATCATGGCGCGGTAGCCGAAAACGGGCTTACGGGCGTTGGTAGCCAGGATTTCGGATACGATGCCCATGCCCGGCATGATGACGATGTACACCTCGGGGTGGCCCAAAAACCAGAACAAGTGCTGAAACAGCACCGGCGAGCCGCCCTGGTTGTGCAGCGCCTGCCCGGCAATATAGATGTCGGACAGGTAGAACGAGGTGCCAAACGAGCGGTCAAACACCAGCAGCAGCAGGCCCGCAAACAGCACCGGAAACGTGAGAATGCCCAGGATAGCCGTAATAAAGAGCGCCCACACCGTGAGCGGCAGCTTGGTCATGCTCATGCCCTTGGTGCGTAGGTTGAGCACGGTGGTCACATAGTTGACGCCGCCCAGCAGCGTGCTCACCACGAAGAGCACCATGCTCACCAGCCACAGGGTCATGCCCAGGCCCGAGCCGTCGATGGCCTGCGGCAGGGCCGAGAGCGGCGGGTACACCGTCCAGCCCGAGGCGGCGGGGCCGGTTTCGAGGAATAAGGACGTGAACATGACTACCCCCGACAGGAAAAAGAACCAGTACGAGAGCATGTTCATGAAGCCCGACGCCATGTCCCGGGCCCCAATCTGCAGGGGAATGAGCAGGTTGGCAAACGTGCCGCTGAGGCCTGCCGTGAGCACGAAAAACAGCATAATCGTGCCGTGCATCGTCACCAGGGCCAGGTAAAACTCGGGGTTGAGCTTGCCGCCTTCAATCCACTTGCCCAGCAGCGGCTTAAGCCATTCCAGGGTGGCCTCGGGCCAGCCCAATTGCAGCCGGAAAAGCGTGGAGAGCACCCCGCCCACCAGCGCCCAAAACATGCCCGTGAGCAGAAACTGCCGGGCAATCATTTTGTGGTCCTGGCTGAAAACGTACTTAAAAAGCCAGTGCTGCGCCTCGTGGTGGTCGGGTCCGGCTAGGTGGTCGGCGTGGGTAGTGGCCGGAGCGGCGGCCGTGCCGATGCCCCCCTGCGCCTGCGAGGAGGCCGTGAACTCAGTAGCCATAGCGTTGTGCAAATTGCCCCCGGCCGGCCAGCGGTCCGCGCCAGGGAGTGAAAAGAATAGAGCCCCCTGGGGAAGTGTAGCTTAGTCTTGGTAGTCCGAGCACGAGCGCAGCGGGTAGTTGCGGGCGAGCGACTTCCGATGCCGGATGCCCGCTGCGCGAGCGCTCGGACTACCAAGTCCAAGCTACAGCAACTGGCCCAGGACAAACTTACCCGCCCGGCCTACCGGGCAACTGGCCGTTTTCCAGGTTTTTCTGGTACAAAGCCGGGTTTTGGCGGTAGGCCCGGGGCGAGCAGCCCGCGTGCTGGCGGAAGAAGCGCCCGAAATGCGAGGCATCCTCAAAGCCCAGGGCATAGCCCACCTCGGCCACCGACAGGCCCGTGGTGCCCAGCAGATGCCGGGCCTCAGCCAGCACCCGCGCCCCAATGAGCTGGCGGGCGGGGTGGCCCAGGTACTGGCGGCAGCAGGCGCAGAGGTGGTCGGGGCTGAGGTGCAGGCGGGCGGCGTAGTCGCGCACCGCGTGCAGGGTGCGAAAGTGCGCTTCCAGCAGCTGCGCAAACTGCCGGGCCACCGCCGCCGCCCTACCCCCCTGCGGGGCTGGCGCGGCCGGGAAAGCCAACGCCAGCAGCAGGTGCAGGTAGGCGCGGGCCTGGGCGGGGTCGGCGTTAGGCTCGGCCAGGGTGCGGGCTAGGCCGCGCAGCAGGGCCGGCACTTCGGCCCGCTCGGCCGGGGGCAATACCAGCGCCCACGGCCCCGGCCCGGCCGGCAGCCCCGGCGCGGGAAAGCTGGCCAGGTAGTAGTCGGCCAGAAAGCACACCACCTCGCCCCGGCAGCCGGCCGCCAGCGCCCAGCCCAGTACCGGCCCCGGCGGCAGCAGCACCAACTGCCCCGGTTGCAGCGCCAGCGCCTGCCCCGGCAGGTGCAGCACGCCCGCGCCCCGCGCCACGTGCAGCAGCAGCCAGAAGCGGTGGGCGTGGGCCACGCCCGGTGCCCGGGCCGCCAACGCTTCGAGGCGCTGCATCCGCAGCGGCTCGTCGGGCCGCCCGGTGGGGCACACCCGCCAGTCGAGCAAGGGAAGGGCCATGGGGTTCATGGAGATGGGAGTTGGTGGAATAGCGCGCCAGAGACTACCCCCTAGGGGGCCGGCGTCAGCAGCTGGCCGTTGGCCACGGGGCTTATTTGCACCACCTGGGTGGCGCTGCCGGTTTTGCCCGCGTTGTCCACCACGGCGGCCTTGATGGTGACGCTGGTTTTGCCGGCCGGCAGCTGCAAGGTGCCGCCTACTACCCAGCCGAAGGTGGTGCGCACGAAGCCGCTAGGGTCCACCTCGCTGCCGGCCGTGTTGAAGACCGGGGCCAGGTTACCGCCAGCCGCGATGACGTTGCCGTTGGGTTGCAGCAGCGGCACGTCGAAAGTCACGACCAGGCCCGGCGCGTAGCGGTTGGGACCCTTCGACGACTGGGTGCCGTCCAAGATGGTGCCCCGGTCGGCGTCGGCCTTGCCCAGGGCGTTCTCGTTCACCCCGATGCCGTTTTTCGACTTATCGAGGGCTGACACCTGCACAAAAAACAGGGCGCCCTGGCTGGGTGGGGTGGGCAGCACGCCCGCCGTTTGGATGCCGGGGCTGATGCTGCTCGGGAGGCGCGGGGCCAGCAGCGTCACCGTGGGGCCGGCCGGGTCATCCGCGCCGGGCGTGAGGGCGGTGGTGAGCGGGGCCGGCGTGAGGGCCTGGCCGCTGGCCGCCCCGCCGGGGCCGGAGCCCACGCTCACTTTTTGGGTAGTGGTAGTGGTGCGCCCCGCGCGGTCCTTGAGGGCGGCCGTGAGGTTGAAGCTGGTGGTGCCGGCGGGCAGCGATTCGAGCACGTGCCAGCTCACCCAGGTCGTGACGCCGGGGCCGGGCGTGTCATCGGTGCCCGCGATGTTGAAGAGCGAGGCCAGGTTGGTGCCCTTGGCGATGACCACGCCCGCCGGGGTGGTCAGGTCTACGTCGAGGCTCACCGTCAGGCCGGGCAGGTTCACGTTGGGGCTGCCCACGGCGGCGGCGTTGCGGATGTTGAGGCCTTCCTTGGTGGGGATGGTCACCGTGTCCTGGGTCACGATTTCCAGGTTCACCAAAAAGCCTGCCCCGTCGAAGCTGCCCGCGCCCAGGCGGCCCACGCCGGGTGCCACCACGGCACTCGCCACGGGCGACACAATGCGCAGGAGCGGCGCGGTATCGGCCGCCTGAGTGTCGTCTTTTTTGCAGCCCCCCAGCAGGGCGGCGCTACCCAGCAGGGCCGTGGCTAGCCCCAGAGCCAGCCGGCGCGGGGCGCGGGTAGAGGTGGAGAAAATGGTCATGCAGGAAAGGGGTAAATGGGTAATGATTAGGAAGAAATTGTTTTGGTGAGGGTGCTTTAACGCCCTTGCGTGGCGCCTCACCCCCTACTCCCACCCATTGCGGCGGAAAATGGCGTGGCCCTCGGCTGACTTTAAAAAGGCCACGAACTGCCGGGCGGTGGCCGCCTGGGTGGTGCGCTGGGTGAGGGCGATGGGCGTGCCCCGGTGCACGCGCTGGGCGCGGGGCAGGCGCACCAGGGCCGAGCCGGGCAGGCGCGGCTGCCACGAGGCATAGGTTATCCAGGCGTCGTAGCCCTGGGGCTGCTGCTGCCAGAGAGCCACGGCCTCGGCACTGGTCTTCACCGAGGTGCGGGTATTGTGCTGGAGGTTGGCGATGAGGGCCGGGGTGCGAGCCATGTCCTCGGTCATGCCCATCTGGCCGGCCCCGTTCACGTCGAGCAGGCGCACGCCGGGCCGGGTCAGGTCTTCGAGGCGCTTGATGTGCAGCGGGTTGCCCGGCCGCACCAGCACCGCCGACTCGCGGGCGTAGAGGCTGGTGCGGCTGGCCTCGTCCACCAGGCCGGGGTGGGCCAGCGCAGTTTGGGTGAGCATATATTCGGCCCCGCCGTACACCAGGTCGGCATCCTGCTGGGCCTGGGGTAGCCACTGCGGCTCGGGGCCGGCCGTGACGTCCACGGGGGTTCCCGTTTGTTTGGTAAAGGCGGCAGCGCACTCCTTCATAGCCGTGGCCGGGCCGCCGGGGCCGTACACGTGCAGGGTTTGGGGCGGCGTCTGGGCCAGGGCCGGGCTGGCGGCTAAGGTGCTGAGCATAAGGCAGCGGGCAACCCGGCCGAGCCGGGTGCGAAAAGGGGTTTGCATGGCGGAAAGGAGGTTATTTCACCGGGGGCAGGAAGCCGTACTTCTGGTACACGGCCTGCCCGGCGGGGCTGGTGAGGAAGGCCACGAAGTCCTCGGCGGCCTGGGCGTGGGGGGCGGCTTTCATCGTGCCGGCCACGTAGTTGGCCAGTATGTTTTCCTTGGCCGGAATCTCGACGCTCTCTACCGGGTGGCCCAGCATTTTCTGGTAAAAAGCCTCCGTGTACCACACCGGGGCGGCATCCGACTGGTCGTAGAGCACCCGCAGGGGCGATTGCCGGTGGTGAATCTGGGTCAGAAACGTGCTGCCGGCTTTCACCTTGGTCGTCATCACGGCCGTTTTGAGTGCCACGCCCCCAGCCTTTTGATACGACTCTTCGATGCGCTTGCCGATGCCCTCCCAGGTGGGGTTGGGCATGCTCACCCGCACCTCGGGCCGGCCCAGGTCGCGCAGGCTGGCCACCTTCTTGGGGTTGCCCTTGCGGACCATAATAGCCAGCCGGTTCTGGGCGTAGCTGCTGGTGCGTCCAAACCACTCGGGGGTCATATCCATGCGGCTCTTGCCGGCCGCGTACACGTCGGGCTTGAGGGCGATGCGCAGGTTGCCCACCACCAGCGCCCCGCCCTGCTCAATCTGCTTGGCCAGGATGCCGGGCGGCAGCGTTTCCACGAAAATGCGCTGGTACTGCGGGTAGGCCTTGCGAAACTCGCGCAGCAAATCGTCGAGCACCATGAACTGGTTGCCCCCAAAAAACACCACCAGCTGCGGGTCCACCACGTCGCCATACAAGTCGGGCACGTTGTCAATCCCGGGCACCGTAAAGGCCTCGCCGGTTTGAAACGGGGCATTCCAGGGCGGGTCGAAGCGGTGGGCCGCGTCGGGCGGCGTGGGTTTCTGCACGGGCATGGTCTGGGCCGAAAGGGCAGCCGGGGCCAGCGCGAGCGCAGCCAGAGCAAGCAGGTGAGGAAGGCGTTTCATGGGCGGGGTGGTTGGGAAGTAAGCGTATTGTGCAGGCGGAGCCAGGCCCTCCCCCCTAGGGGTGCACCAGCGACCAGCCCTGGGCCTGCCGGATAATCAGCTCCCCGTTGCCGCTGGGCACATAGGCGATGAGCGGCAGCAGCTCGTCCTTGCTTATCTTCTTCTCCTTGAGTGTGTTCAGGCACTGCGACAGGATGACGCCCTTCGCCTTGAGGGCGGTTAGCGGCGCCTCGTAGGGCTGGTCCTTGCGGAAGAGGGCGGTGCCGTTGCCGAAGGCCACCAGTTCAATAGTAATCTTCCCCTTCAGCCGCGCGTCTTCCAGCGCGTTGTTGATGTTGCGCAGCGTTTGCTGAATGAGCTTGGGGTCGTCGCTATCGAGCTGGTACACGGCGTTGTAGTGGGCCTGGTCGGCGGTCGCGCCGGCGAAGGTGCCTTTCTGGAATGCCTCGGCATCGTGCATAGCGGCGGGGGTTTGGGCGCGGCCCGTGAAGGAAAGACCCGCGATGAGCGCGGCGGTCAGAAACAAGCTTTTCATGGGAGAAAACTGGAAAGAAAAGAGGGGTTTTGCCGCACTTATTCCGCGCCTTTTTTGCCCTGGCTCATGGCGGCATAGGGGCCAAACTGGTGCTGGTGCTGCGTAAACTGGTCGGCGTAAGGGGGGTAGGGGCAATCGACCGGCTTCTTGCTTAGGTCGGGGTAGTCTTTGGCGAGGTGGGCCATGTGGGGCCGGGGCATCGAGTTGAAATAAGCGGCCACGTCGTAGGCCGCCTCGTCGCTGAGGACGGTGTGCTCGGCGGTAGCCCCGAAGGGCATGTTAGCCTTCACGAAGCGGGCGGCCGTTTGCAGGCGGTGCATGCCGGCCCCGTCATTGTAGCTGTCGGGGCCCCACAGCGGCGGGTACTGGTACTGCCCGCTGCTGCGGGCGCGCTGGCCCTGGCCGCCCGCGCCGTGACAGCTGGCGCACTGCTGGGCAAAAATGAGCTTGCCCTGGCCCAGGTCGGCGGCCCGGTTGGGCATCGTGAACTTGACAAACCCCTGGCCCTTCACTTTCTCGCCCACCGGCACCTGGCGGCCCAGCCATTTCATGTACGTCACCATGGCCTTCATCTCCTTGCCGTCAAGAGTCAGCGGCTGGCCGTTGAGGCTGCGCGTCATGCAGCCGTTGATGCGGTCTTCGAGTGTGCTGATGGCGTTTTCGCGGCCCTTGTAGGTGGGGTAAATGCCCCAGATGCCCACGTAGGGAGCCGAAAAGGCCTTTTGGCCGGCTTGCAAATGGCAGTTCTGGCAGGCCAGGTTGCTGCCGGCCAGGCGCAGCAGCGGGTCCTTGGCCTGGGGCCCCAGGTACTGCGGGGTGTGGGCAATCAGCTCGTGGCCGTAGCGAATCAGCTCGCCCTCGGGGTTGTTTTGCACGCTGTCGAGCAGGAAGCGCGCGGGCGTGAAAAAGTTAACCAGCTGCGCCCTAGCCGGCTGCGCCGCCGCACCGGCCGGCGGGGCCGCGGCGGCTACCGGGGCCCCGGGCTTGGGCGGAAACACCAGCACGTAGGCCGTCACGGCCACCACCAGCACCATCAGCCCAATAACCCAGGTGAGCAGCCCGGCGACCTTGATGAACACCTGCTTGTCTTCGGGTTGCAGGCGGGGCGAGGGCTCGGCGGGAGTTTCCATGACGAAAAGGGTGGGAATGGGAAGGAAAATTATCAGCAGGCAAACCCCTGATTACTAAGCGTTTCAGGCCAGATTGGTCGCCTTCACCCCGCGGGCCGGGCCGCCTAAACGGCGTGCAAAATGACGTAGAGCGAGGTGGTCGAAATCACGATCCACAGCAGCACGCCCAGCACGTAGGGCCGGATACCCACCGAGCTCACCACCTTGGCCGAAAGACCCGCGCCGATAAAGAAGAGCGTCACCGTGAGGCCGATTTTGGCCAGGTTCACCATCACCGGGCCCAGCGCCTTGGCGGCGGGGATGTAGGCTGGGGCGAAGGTGTTGAAGAGCATCGCCAGGATGAAGCCGAAGATGAAGTAGGGAATCGAGATTTTAACGCCTTTCTGCTTGAAAATCATGGCCGTGCCGATGGCCACCGGAATAATCCAGAGCGCCCGCGCCAGCTTCACCGTCGTAGCTACTTCCAGGGCCTGGTTGCCGTAGGCCGCCGCCGCGCCCACTACCGAACTCGTGTCGTGGATGGCGATGGCGCACCAGAGGCCAAACTGGTTTTGGCTCATGTGCAGGGCGTGGCCAATGGGCGGGAAGGCGAACAGCGCAATGGCGTTCAGCACGAACACCGTGCCCAGGCCCACCGACATTTCCTCGTCCTTGGCCCGCAGCACCGGCCCGATGGCCGCGATGGCCGAACCGCCGCAAATGGCGGTGCCGCACGAAATGAGGTGCACCACGTGTTTGCTCAGCCCCAGCCACTTACCTACGAAGTAGCCCAGAAACAACGTACCGAAGATGGACACGACCGTGAACAGAATCCCTTCTTTGCCCGCCTGCACCGCCGCGTGGGCGTTCATGCCGAAGCCCAGGCCGATAACCGAGAATTGCAGCAGCTTGTGGGTGAAGGCTTTGGTGTGGCTGGTGAAGGGGTTACCCACCGTTTGGGCCAGCACCAGCCCCAGGGCAAGCGCAATGGGCGGCGAGGCCCAGGGCGTGAGGCAAAACACCAGAAACAGCCCGAACAGCACTTGCCGCAGCGTAAACGTGCGCCCAAACAGCTCGCGCGGCGTGTGCAGCGAGCGGAAGATGCCAGTGGTGGTTTCAGGCTCGTCGAGGGTGGCTTCGGCGTGCTCTATCTCGGCCGAAGAGGCGAAGAGCAGCGGCTCGGCGCTGTGCTCGGTGGCCGGCGCGGCGGGGGGAGTAGTATTAGGGTGCTGGGTCATGGGTGAGAGCTGGTTAACTGCTGCAAATTTACGGCAAAGCTCCCTGTTTAGATTATCCCATAATGTTATGAGCAATAACCATTGGTTATGAAAGGCAGTCGCAAGACAGGTCGCACAGCCGGATAAACTGTTGGGCAGCAAGCGGGAGCACCTCGCCCGTGCGCCACGCAGCGGCGAGCGTCCGCGCCAGGTACAGGCCCCGGATGGGTATTTCTTCCAGCTGCCCGCTCACCAGCTCGGCCATCAGGGCGCGGCGCGACAGAAAGCCCAGCGCGCCGGGCGTGGCCAGCAGGTGGGCTTTGAGAGCCTCGTTGCCGGTGAAGTAGCGCGGGGCGGGCAGGTCGGCCAAGCGCACGCCGTGGGTGAGCAGCGCGGCTTCGACCACGGCCAGCGTGCCCGAGCCGTGCTCGCGCAACGCCTAGGGGTGGCCCAGGGCCTCGGGCAATGCCAGCGGGGCGGCGGGCGGCCCGGCCGGCGTGGCCCCGCGCACGGCCACCAGCTCGTCGAATAGCAGCCGCTCGTAGCGCAGGCCGGGCAGCCGCTCGGGGCCTTCCACAAAGCCCAGCGCCAGCTCGCCGCGCAGCAGCGCCTGGGCTACCTGCGCCGAGTTGGCGGGGTGCAGCGCCACGGCTACCGCCGGGTGCCGGGCCCGAAAATCGGCCAGCAGCCGGGGCAGCACGTAGCGGGCCAGGGTGGCGCTGGCCCCGATGTGTAGGGTAGGCATAGTAGAGAAGAAAGAATAACTAGCTTTTTGCCAACTAGTTGCCGGCTGCTTAAAACTAGTAAAGGCACCGGAGGGTGCCTTTACTGCTGGCGCTAGCCCGGCCGGTTGGCCGGCCGGCTAGAGACTGGTTTGCTCGTTTTGCAAGTCGTACACGTCGCCCCCAGCGTAGCGCGGGTCGTCGGCCGCGTAAGCGGCGCGCTCCACGTCCTCGTCTTTGCCCTGGGCGGCCTCAATGGCGGCGGTGTCCTGGTTTTGCTCCACGTGGCCGCGCTGCTTGGCGGGGTCGGCCTGCGCATCGGTCATGCAGTAGTGCTCGGTGTGGGCAGCGTGCTTGCTTCGGAACGCACTGAACTCGTCGGGGTTATCATTCGAGCCATCGTAGGCGTTCTCGCGGTAAGTGCGGGGCGCGGCGGGGTCGGCGGGGTGGCCAAAGTCGCCGTACTGGGGCGTGCCGGCGTGGGCTTCGTCGGCGGGGTTTTCGGGGTGCTGGCTCATGCGAAAAAAAGTTGGCGTGAATGGTAAAGGTGGGGCTGGCATCGGGGCCGCTGAATCGGCCGGCTCCTGCCGTGGGTAGGGTGCGGCGGTGCCCGAGCCACGCGCCGGGGGGAAGCGCGGCCCCGGCGAGCGGCCCGGCCGGCTAAAAGCCGGTTTGCTCGTTTTGCAAGTCGTACACGTCGCCCCCGGCGTAGCGCGGGTCGTCGGCCACGTAAGCGGCGCGCTCCACGTCCTCGTCTTTGCCCTGGGCGGCCTCAATGGCGGCGGTAGCCTGGTTTTGCTCGGCGTGGCCGCGCTGCTGGCTGGGGTCATAAGGGCCGGTCTCGCAGCCGCCGTGGGTGCCTTCGGGGTCCATATAGCCGCCCACGTAGGGGCGGTTGGGATGATGCTCCGGGGTAACAGGCACGTTGGCCGGGTCGCCAAAGGTGCCGTAGTGCGGCGTACCGGCGTGGGCCGCATCGGCCGGCTGCTCGGCGGGAGTGGGCTGCGAATCGGGGGAATCGGCGGGCTGGCTCATGGCAAAAAGGGAAAAAGTGAAGAACTAATGTACAGCAAACTGGCGGCGGCTAGCAGCAAAAGCCACTGCCGCTGGAAAAGCCACTGCCGCTGGCAAGTGATACGGCAAAAGTAGCGGCCCTTATTGAATTTTGGTTATAGCAAATAGTTATTGCTAATAACCAAACTCGCTACCCTGCTTTGCTGACCGCCTGCTGCTGGGCAAAGCTCCAGAAGCGCTGGGCGGTGCGCGTCAGGGGCTGGCCCTGCACCCACACCGCCTCGAACTGCCGGGGCAGCGTGAAGCCTTGCACAGGTATTTCTTCGAGCAGGCCCGCCGCCAGCTCGCGCCGCAGCGCCTGCCGCGACACGAAGCCCACGGCTCCCGGCGCGGCCTCCAGGTAGGTCTTGATGGCCTCGGTGCTGTCCAGGTAAATCGCGGTTTTCAGCTCGCCGAGCTTGATTTTACGCTCGCGCAGGGCCATTTCCAGCACCTCCAGCGTGCCCGAGCCGCGCTCGCGCAGCACCAGGGGGCTGGCCAGTACTTCAGCCAGCGGCAGGGGCCTAGGGGGCGAGCCGGCGGGCGTAGGCTGGCGCACGGCCACCAGCTCGTCGGGCAGCAGCAACTCGTAGTGCAGGTCGCGGTTTTTGGTGCGGCCTTCCACGAAGCCCAAATCCAGCTCGCCGCGCAGCAGGGCCTCGGCGATGCGCTCGGAGTTGACGTTGAGCAAGCTCAGCTGCACCCGCGGGTAGCGCGCCTGGAAAGCGGGTAGCCAGGCCGGCAGCACGTACTGGGCCAGGGTGGTGCTGGCCCCCAGGCGCAGGCGGCCGGCGGCCTCGTCGGGGTCGCGCAGGCCGAGCAACTGCTCGTCGAGCTGCTGGGCCGAGGCGGCCACGGCTTCGGCGTGCAGCAGCAGCAGGCGGCCGGCTTCGGTGAGCAGCACCTTGCTGCCGCTGCGCTCCAGCAGGCGCTGGCCGTACTGGGCCTCCAGCTCGCGGATGTGCTTGGTGACGGCGGGCTGGCTCACGAACAGCTCCTGCGCGGCCTTGGTGAAGCTCAGGTGCCGCGCCACGGCGGCAAATACGCGAAGGCGAAAATCGGACATGGGCGCGAAGGTCGGGGCTGTAGCGCGGACTTTGCGGCGAAAAGGCCGGCCGGCCCGTATGGGCCTTCCACTTCATTCGCTGCTGCATGTTCGCCCACTTATCCATTCCCCTTTTGCTACTTGCCTTCGCGGCGGCCGGGGCGGCCGTCTGGGTGGCCGGCGTTTACCTTGCCAACGCTACCTCGGTGCTGGCCAAGCGCTTCGGACTAGGGCAGGCGCTGGGCGGCTTGCTGCTGCTGGCGGTGGTCACCAACTTGCCCGAGCTGGCCATCACAGTCAGCGCGGCCCTGAGCCAGCACCTGGAATTAGCCATTGGTAACATCTTGGGTGGCATTGCGATGCAGACGCTAGTGCTGGTGGTGCTCGACGTGTTTGGCCTGGGCAAAAAAGCGGCCCTCACCTACCAGGCCGCCTCGCTGGTGCTGGTACTGGAAGGCGTACTGGTGCTGGCCGTGCTGGCGGCCGTGCTGGTAGGCAGCCAGCTGCCAGCCGCCATTATCGTGGCCCGCATAACCCCGGCGGGCCTGCTCATCTTGGGGCTCTGGGTAGTGGGCCTATGGCTGATTGGCAAAGCGCAAAAGGGGCTACCCTGGCAGGCGCACGACGCGGCCCCGGCTGGCAGCCCGCCGCCCAAGCCAGCGGCTCCGGCCCAGCCAACGCCCCCGGCCAGCACCTGGCGCACGGGGCTGGTGTTCCTGGCTGCGGCCCTCGTGACGCTGGTGGCGGGCGTGGTGCTGGAGCGCAGCGGCGACGCGCTGGCCACGCATTGGGGCCTGAGCGGGCTGCTGTTTGGGGCCACGGTGCTGGCGGCAGCCACCTCGCTGCCCGAGGTTTCGACCGGCCTGGCGTCCATGAAAGCGGGCGAATACCAGCTGGCCATCAGCGATATTTTTGGGGGCAATGCCTTTTTGCCGGTGCTGTTTCTGGTGGCCAGCGCGCTCTCGGGCCAGGCCGCGCTGCCCCACGCCGGCAAGGCCGACCTCTATCTCACGGGCCTGGGCATGCTGCTCACCTGCGTGTACGTCTACGGGCTGGTTTTCCGGCCGCAGCGGCAGGTGGCCCGCATGGGCCTCGACTCGCTGGTAGTACTCGGGTTGTATGCCCTAGGTATGCTGGGACTGTTAGCTATCAGTCCCTAACGAATACTAGTGCCCTCCTCACCGCCCTACTCCATGCCCGACCTCGTATTGCTGCGCCACGGCGAAAGCACCACCAACCTGGCCAACGTCTTCACCAACTAGACCGACATGAACCTCACGCCCCAAGGCGTGGCCGAGGCCCACCGCGCCGGCCAGCTCCTGCTTCATTAGCGCCACGCCGGATTCGAGGTGGTCGTAGAAGTTGGCCCGCAGTTGCCATTTTGCCTCGTCACTATAACCCGCTCTTCGCCACTCCGTATAAGGGCGCAGTACGGTGATGGATTTCCACCGCGAACCGCCGGCGCCTGGTGCGCTGCGCTGATGATTCCTACGAGACGGCTGGCCCTAGTGGCTACGCCGAGTAGTTCATCTTAATGTTCGCTCCCGTGGCTTATCCCCCTATTTACTCCCGCTTGGTACCCGCCCGCTTACGGGCCCTCTCCCCTACCCCCACGGTTTGGTTTGTGCTACGCTGGCTGCTGCTGGCAAGCTTGGTCGGCGCGTTGGCCGGTACCGCCTCAGCAGGCTTTTTAGTCAGTCTGGAATGGGTGACGCGCTGGCGTGAGGCCCACTCGTGGGCCCTGGCCCTGCTGCCGGTAGGCGGTCTGCTAGTGGGCCTCGCCTAC
Organism: Hymenobacter sp. GOD-10R; assembly: GCF_035609205.1. Taxonomy (NCBI): domain Bacteria; kingdom Pseudomonadati; phylum Bacteroidota; class Cytophagia; order Cytophagales; family Hymenobacteraceae; genus Hymenobacter; species Hymenobacter sp. GOD-10R. The sequence continues at coordinate 160,622 of NZ_CP141185.1, read as the reverse complement.
CACCGCTTCGGCAACCGGGTGGTGAAAGGCAACAACCTGATTTTGGATGAAATCCACGCCCCGAGCGAAGTGATTCCGCTGCGGCTGGTGCCGCTGGTGCTGGGCGGTACGCTGCTCACGCACCTGTTTGGCGGCTCGGCGGGGCGCGAGGGCACGGCCGTGCAGATGGGCGGCGCGCTGGCCGACCAGCTCTCGCGCTGGCTGCCCCGGCGCGAGCGGCACCTGCTGCTCATCGCGGGCATGAGCGCGGGCTTTGCGTCGGTATTTGGCACGCCGCTGGCCGGGGCGGTGTTTGGGCTGGAAGTGTTTTTACTCGGCTCGATGCGCTACGAGGCCATTTTGCCCAGCTTTCTGGCCGCCGTGGTGGCCGATGTGGTGACCCGGGCCTGGGGCGTGGGTCACACGCACTATCCCGAGCTAGCGGCCGTGCCGCTCACGGCCCTGGGGCTGGGCTGCACGCTGCTGGTGGGGGCCCTGTTTGGCCTTGCGGCCCGTAGCTTCGCTACCCTTACCCACTGGATAAGTAAGCAATTTGCTCGCATAAAGTACGCGCCGCTGCGGCCGGTGGTGGGCGGCGTGCTGGTAGCGGGCACCCTGTGGGGCCTGGGCACCATGCGCTACGCCGGCCTGGGCGTGCCGGTTATCGTGGAGGCGTTTGAGCACCCGCTGCCGCCCCAGGATTTTGCCTGGAAGCTGGCCTTGACGGCCCTCACGCTGGGGGCGGGCTTCAAGGGCGGCGAGGTCACGCCGCTGTTTTTCATCGGGGCGGCGCTGGGCTCGGCCCTGGCCGTGGTGCTGCCGCTGCCGGTGGCGCTGCTGGCGGGAATGGGCTTCGTGGGCGTGTTTGCGGGCGCGGCCAATACGCCGCTGGCCTGCCTTTTCATGGGCCTGGAGCTGTTCGGCATGCATGCGGGTATCTACCTGGGCGTGAGCTGCGTGGTGGCTTACCTGTTCTCGGGCCACAGTGGCATTTACACCGCCCAGCGGGTGGGCCAGGCCAAGCACCCGCTGCTGGGCCGGCACCTGGGCCGCCGCCTGGGCGAGCTGCACGCCGCCAAGCAGCCCTGACACCGCCCCGATGCCAGTCCGCCAAGGCTTTCCGCTTTCCACCCCTTCCCCTTCTTTTCTCCCCATGCTCGACCAGCTGCAAACCCTGGACACGCGCCTGCTATTGCTGGTCAACGGCCACCACCAGTTCGTGTCGCACCGCTCGGGCGAGACCGAGGACACCTTCGTGGCCGACCTCACGGTGGCCACCGGCGCGGGCCACCTCAAAACCGGCAGCGGCTCGCGCTCCGAGCGCATCGCCAAGTTCAACCAGCTGCTGCGCATCGAGCGCGAGCTGGGCCGCGCGGGGCGTTTCGCGGGTATTAAAGCCTTTAATAACCAATAAATTACGGCGGCTACCCCGGTGGGCTACTGGCACCAGTAGCCCACCGGGGCCGACTTCTCAAAGTGCACCTTATGTTTCGATTACTAGCCATTATCGCCGTGGGCGGGGCCGTGGGCAGCGTGGGCCGCTATTTGTTGCAGCTGCTGGTGGCGCGGTACTTCGTGCACCCGTTTCCGCTGGGTACGCTGCTGGTCAACGTATTGGGCTGCCTGCTCATTGGCTTTTTCTACGCGGCGGCCGAGCGGGGCACTATCGGCTCGCCCGAGCTGCGGCTGCTGCTCACCACGGGCTTTTGCGGGGGCTTCACCACGTTTTCGACCTTCTCCTACGAAACCATCAGCATGCTCACCGACGGCGAATATGGCTACGTGGCCCTCTACGTGGCCGGCAGCGTGCTGCTGGGGCTGGGGGCCACGTTTGCGGGCGTGGTGGCGGTGCGCTTTTTATAAACTTCTCTTCTTAACCCTTTTATCGCATGGCTACTTTGCAACCGGCGCAGCTGCTGCGCCTCTACGTGAGCGAGCAGGACAAGCACCAGCACCAGCCGCTCTACGAGGCCCTGGTGTACGCGGCGCGGCAGGCGGGCCTGTCCGGGGCCACCGTCACCAAGGGCGTGCTGGGCTTCGGGGCGCAGGGCCAGGTGGAGTCGGCCAAGCTGCTGACCCTGGCCGAAAACCTGCCCCTGGTGCTGGACTTCGTGGATAGCCCGGCTGCCATCGCCCGCTTTCTGCCCGAGGTCGAGCGCCTGTTCAGCGAGGCGGGCAGCGGTGGGCTACTCACGCTGACCGAGGTACAAGCCGCGCATTATTAAGTATTGACCAATGGCTCCTACCCCACCCCTCCCCCCCGCCGTGCGCGAGCTGGGCGAATTGCGTATCTACCTCACCCAGGCCGACAAGCACGCCGCGCCGGGCCTGCGCGGCCGCCTCTTCCCCGACCCGCTGGCCCATGCGCTGGTCGATAAGGCGCACGCTTTCGGCATCTTACAGGCCACTACCCACACCAGCGGCTACGGCTACGTGCTGGGCGGGGCCGTGCGCGCCCGCCACCTCGAAGTAGAAGCGGGCCAGCTGGCCCTGTGCGTGGAACTGCTTGATGAGCGCGCGCGGCTACTCGCTTTCTGCCAGCAGCAGCAGGAGCTGCTGCGGGGCAAAGTCGTGGTGTTTCGCCCCGTCGAGCAGTGGGAAATTGCCGGCAACTTGCCGGGATAGTTGATTTGTGGAGTTGCGCTCGCTCGTTAGCGGGCGGCACTCGGGTACCGAGTTTTTCTATTGCGTCAGGCGGCGCAATTATTTTCTGGGCCAGCGACTCGCCGAAGAAGCCTTGCTTGAGGTGTTGGTAGAGCGAGTGCGGGTCGACCAGCGCGGCGATAGCCTGCGTGAGCAATGCTCCGAGTAGCAATTGAAAGATGGCTGGGTGTTGGCTCTTCAGTTTCAGCACTAGCATGATGGCGGCCGTGAACGGCGAGCGCACGACGCTCGTCTGAAAGCCGACTATGCGCTAGTTTGAGAGGTTAAGGAGCAGGCTGGTACATACGAATGGCCGCCAACTGCCCGGCTCTTTGCGGGGTAGCTAGGAAAAGGCGGTCCAGGGCCGGCGAGTACAGCGAAGTGCCCGCCCCTGGCACCGTGGGCAAGGTTTGAAGCACGCGATAAGCATCGGGCGCTTGCTGGGCGATGACCACCAGGGCCCCGGCCCCGCAGGAAACGTAGAGCCGCGCCCGGCGCGGGTCATAGTAAATGCCATCGGCCGCCGCCGGGATGGGTAAGCTAGCCACCTGCTGGCCGCCAGGGGTAGCCAACACGACTAGCTGCCCCGGTGCGCAGGCCACAAACAGGCGGTGGTGCCCACGGTCCAGCGCCATCGGAATATTCTGGCTAGTACCGGCAACCGGCCAGGCGGCGACGCTTTTCTGCGTTCGGCGGTCGATGACTTCCACTTGATTCAGGGCGGGTTCGTTGACGTAAATAAGCGGGCCATCCAGCTCAAACTGCTTGGCGTAGCCAGCTAGCGGAATCTTGCCCACCACGTTATTACGGACCACATCAATTAAACCCAGGGCCCCGAAGCTTTTGCCAACGCCTACTACCAGTTGCTGGGCCGTGCTGTCGAAGCGCAGGTTGTTGCAGGCCGCGCGAAAGGCGTAGCTGCGCACCCGCCGGTAGGTGGTGCCGTCCAGCTCCGTCACGCGCCCGTCGCCACCCGTCGACACGAACAGGCGGTTGCCGGCGGGCCGGTACACCACCCACTTGGGCTCGTCGAAGCCCGGCAGGCTGGCCAGGGCCCGGCCCGTGCGCACGTCAATTACCTCGACGGTGTGGTTGTCTTCGGCCGCGACGAACAGCCGCTGCCCGGCTGCGTCGAGCGCCATCAGGTCGAAGCCGCCTTTGACGCGGGGCAGCGGCACCGAGCGTTGTAGCCGTAGCAGCGGGGGCGCGGTTGGCTGGGCAACGCCCGCGGGCGTATCGGCCGGGGGTGCGGACTGGCAACTGCTAACCAGCCAGATAAGCAAAACGGCGCTGGCTAGCAGCCGGGGACCTGCATAAATCATAAGCAACTGGGGGAGGAAGTGGCAGTGGGGAGCGTAGCGGGGCGGAAGTAGCGTTCTTTGCCGGGCCGCTGGCGGGTTGCCGGTGGCCCCCGCTGCCTATGCTCGTTCTTCTAAAGGCCCTGGGCCTGTTTCTGCTGGCGGGTTTTTGCGAAATCGGCGGGGGCTACCTGGTGTGGCAGTGGCTGCGGTCGGGCAAGCCGGCCTGGTACGGGCTGCTCGGGGCGGTGCTGCTGGTGGTCTATGGCGGCGTGGCTACCTGGCAGCCCACTTCCTTTGGCAAAACCTACGCCGTGTACGGAGCGCTGTTCATCGTCTTGTCCATTGCTTGGGCCTGGTATTTCGACGGGTTCCGGCCCGACCGCTTCGACGTTATGGGGGGCCTCATCGTCTTGGTGGGGGTAGGCGTTATCCTAGGCTGGCCCCGCAGCTAGGGCCGGGTCCGACTGGCTTTCTTCGGCCAGCTCGGGCGGGCGCACGTGGTGGTAAATCAGTCGCATGCCGGTGGGCAGCACGAACAGCAGCATGGGCAGCGCTACCACGAAGCCGCCGATGACGGCCACGGCCAGCGGCTGCTGCATCTGCGCACCCAGGCCGATGCCCAGGGCTAGCGGCGAGAGCGCCAGAATGGCCCCGATGGCCGTCATCAGCTTGGGCCGGATGCGCAGGGCAATGGCGTAGCGGATGGCCGTGTCCACGTCGCCGGTCTCGCGCAGCGACTCGTAGAACTGGTGCACCGTGAAAATGGCGTTTTCGGCGATGATGCCCACAATCATGATGATGCCGGTGTAGCTGCTCACGTTCAGCGGGATGCCGGCGAAGAACAGGCCCAGCACGCAGCCGGTGATGCCCATCACGGAGATGAAAAGGACCAGGGCCGAAATCAGCCACTCGCGGAACAGGAACAGTAGCACCGCGAACACCAACAGGCTGGCCGTGAGCAAAATCAGCAGCAGCTCGCGAAACGAGGCCTGCTGCTCGGCGTAGGCCCCGCCGTAGGCGATGGTATAGCCAGGCGGCAGCGCCACCTGCCGGCCCACCTGCTGGCGGATGTCCTGAATGGCCGAGCCCAGGTCGCGCCCGTCGAGGCGGGCCGTGATGAGGGCCACCGACTTGAGGTCTTCGCGGCGCAATTCGACTTCGCCGGGCACCACGTCAAGGGCGGCGAAAAAGGGCAGTGGGCGCACGCTGCCAGTGGGCAGGGCGATAACCTGCTTTTGCAATTGAGCCAGGCTGTTGTGGCTGAAATCGACGTAGCGCAGCAGCACCTGGCGCATCTGCTCGCCGTCCTGCACCTGCCCCACTTGGATGCCGCCCAGCGAGCCCGCCTGCGCCGGCGAAATGCTGGCCTGGGTGGTGCCGTTGCTCAGCACCTGCCCGCCCACCAGGTTGCTGAGCTGGGCCTGAAAATCGAGGGGCGTGAGGCCGTAGCGGGCCAGCTTGGCCACGTCGGGCCGGAAGACGATGCTAGGGCCAGCCGCCACCAGGCCGTCGTTGATGTCGGCCACGCCGGGCACCTTCGCCAGCACCTGGCCGAGGTGGGCCGAGAGCTTTTCGAGCGTGGCCTGGTCGTCGCCGAAAAGCTTGATTTCGATGGGCTTGGAGCTGCTCATGAGGTCGCCGAGCAAGTCGGCGATGCGCTGGCCAAAGTCCACGGTGAGGGCGGGCTCGGTGGCTTCGATGCGCTGGCGCAGCTGGGCGATGACTTCGGGCGTGGTCAGTTTGTGGTCGCGCCGAAGCTGGATGAGATAGTCGCCGTAGTTGGGCTGGCGGGTGTCGAAAGCCAGGCCGATGCCGGTGCGGCGCGAGTAGCTTTCGACTTCGGGGTGCCGGGTGATGATGTCCTTTTCGATGCGGCGCAGCACGCGGTCGGTTTCGGCCTGGTCGGTGCCCGAGGGCATGTGGTAGTCGAGCACGATGGTACCCTCGTCGAGGTCGGGCAAAAAGCCCGTTTCGAGCTTGCCCGAGGCTAGCCACGCCCCCACGCCCAGCCCCACCAGTAGCACCAGCGCCAGCAGCGGCCGGGCGAAGAGGCCCGTGAGCCAGCTCAACTTGTCGGCCTGCTCCTGGGCGGCGTTGTGGGCGTGGGCGTTTTTGCCGGCGCGGTAGCCGATGAGCAGGTGCAGCACTGGCAGCAGCAGCCAGGTCACCAGAAACGAGCAGACCATGGTAATCTGCATGGTGTCCGATAATTCCTTGAAGAAGCTGCCCGCCAGTCCGCTCATCAGCCGGAAGGGAAAGTGGATGACGATGGTGCTCAGCGAAGAGGCCACCATGGCCGGAAACAGGCTGCGAATGGCCACCTGCACCACCCGCACTTTGCTGTGCGCGGGGTGCTCCTCGTGGGTGCGGTAAATCTGCTCGATGATGACGATTGCATCGTCAATTATCAAGCCTACGGAAGCCGCGATGGCGCCTAGCGACATGATGTCCAGCGTGATGCCAAACAGGTAGAGCACCAGCAGTGTGAAGCAGACCGTGACCGGGATGGTGAGCAGCACCGCCAGGCTGGCCCGCCACGAGCGCAGAAACACTATCATCACCAGGATGGCTAGGCCCAGCCCTTCCACGATGCTATGCAGCACGCTGTCAATGCTGTCCGTCACGAACACCGACTGGTCGTAGTAGGGCTTGAGCGTCATGCCGGGGGGTAGGAGGCGGCGCAATTCGGCGGCCTTGGCGTGGGCGTCGCGGGCGAAGGTGGCCAGGTCCACGCCCTGCTGTTTCACGAGGTCGATGAGCACCGCGTCGTGGCCGTTGGCGTTGATGAGCACGAACTCCTGCTGCTCCTGAATGTCGACGGTGGCCACATCGCGCACCCGCACTACGCGGCCCGAGTCGGCGCGCACCACCACCTGGCGCAGGTCGTCGGCGGTGCCCAGGCGGGTATCGGTGAGGGTGAGGTAGAGCCGCCGGAAGCTGGCTAGGTTGCCGGCCGAGAGTACAAAGTTGGTACCCGCGAAAGCGGCTTGCAGCTGGGTGGCCGTGAGGCGCTGGCCCGCCAGCTTGGCCGCGTCGGGAATGACCACGAATTCCTTGGCTTTGCCGCCGCGCACTACCACGTTGGCCGCGCCCGGTACCTGCGAAAACAGCGGCCGGGCCAGCAGGTTGCCCGCGTCGCGCAGGGCGATGGGCGAGCGCGAATTGCTTTCCAGCGAGTAGCCCAGCACCGGAAACAGCGACTGGTTCATGGCCTCGGTAGCGATGGTGACGCCGGCCGGCAGCAGTCCTTTTATCTCGTTCACGCGGCTTTCGAGTTGGGCCTTGGTGCTGTACACATCCACGTCCCAGTTGAGGAACACCTGAATCACACACGAGCCGCGGCTGGTGCTGCTCTTCACCACGGTCACGCCTTTCACGCGCTTCACGGCGGCCTCCAGGGGCTTGGTCACGGTTAGCATCATCCGGTCGATGGGCTGCTGCCCGGCGTCGGCGATGAGCGTTATTTTGGGGAAGGTAACTTCCGGAAATAAAGCCGTTTGCATCCGCGAATAGGCAAACAGCCCCGCGGCCAGCAGCAGCAAGCCAATGAGTAGAATCGGCTTGCGGTAGGTCTGGAAATAAGATGTTTCGGCCGACTCGGCTGCCGGGGCGGCGGGCGGCGGCGCGGGCGCGGCGGCCGGGGTAGTGGTAGGCGCGCTCATCGGGTCAGCTTGATGTGGGCGGTGTCGGCTAGCCCGTAGTTACCCGCGCTCAGGATGCGGTCGGTCGGCCCGAAGGTGGGCGTTTTTATTTCGATTTCGGCGGGGTTTTGCACGCCCAGCGTCACGGGGATTTTGACGGCCGTCGAGTCATTGACCAGCTTCATTACCCAGAAGTGGTGCAGCGTTTCGTCGGCCAGCACGCAGGCGGCGGGCAGCGTCTGGGCGTTGGGCTGCCTGGTTTGGGTGAGGCGCACCTGCACGATGAGATTTTCGGGGATGACGCCCGGCGGGTTATTCGGCCGCACCAGGTACACCTCCGACTGGCCGGGGCTGACGCTGGCCAGCGGCGCGAGTACCGTGCCCGTGAGGCGGGTGCTGTCGGGCAGCACGATGGTGCAGCGCGGGTTGCCCTGCGCCAGGGCGTGGTACTCGTAGGGCAGGTTGAGCTGAAACACGAGCTGGCTGCTTTCGGCCACGGTGCACAACGGGGAGCCTTCGAGCAGGTAATCCCCCGACTGCTGAATATTGAGCACGCTCACAATGCCGCTGGCGGGGGCCGTAACGGACACCAGCCCGAAGCCTTTGAGCGAGGGGTCGACGCGCTGAATGGAACCCCCTAGGGCCCGGCGCTCCTTGGTTTCGAGGGTGAAGAGCACCTGGCCGGCCCGCACGCGGTCGCCGAGGCGCACCCGCACGCCCGTGACGTAAGCGGCCACCGGGGCCGTGACGGTGCTCTTGCGCGGGTAGGTGGAAGTGGCCGGAAACGTGCGGTACTGCGTCAGGCTTTGGGTGGCCACCGTGACGGCCTGCACCTGGGCGCGGGGCGGCGGGCCGGCGGCCTCGTCGGTGGGCGCGTTGGCGTGGCAGGCGACAAGCAGGCCAGCCGACAGCCCGCCGAGTAGTCGAAATAAGAGTCGAGAAAGCATAGGGAGAAACCAGATACCCGTGAGAAAATAGCCGGCCCGGTCCGGGCGCGGCCTGGCTACCAGGTCCAGTAGTTATAGGCGTTGATGAGCAGCAGCCGGTTGTTTTCGAGCAGCACCAGGTCGCGGGTGGCCACGGCGTAGTTTTTGAGCACCTGCACGTAGCTCACCACCGAGAGCTGTCCGGCAATGACCTCGCGCTTGTAGGAGTCGAGCACCTGGCGGTAGCTGGCGATTTGCTGGCGGGCCAGGCGCTGGCGCTCGTCCAGCTGGCGCAGCTCGTAGAGGAGACGCTGCTGGCGCACGGGGTTCACGGTGGCGAAGTTCTGGCGGTAGGCGCGGGTGGTTTCGAGCAGCACGCTGGTGCGGTCGCGGCTGAGCTGGCGCTGGTGGCCGTCGAAGAGGTAAAGGCTGAAATTCAGTCCCGCGCTCACCCCGAAGCGCTGCGGCAGGTCGGCCAGGGTCACGGCATTGAGGCCACCGTTGGCAAAGGCGTTGACCACCGGCCGGTAGCGCAGCTCAAACACGCGCTGGTTGGCGGCCAGCGTGAGGCTATCGAGCCGGTAGCGCTCGGTAAAGCCCGAGAGGCCGGGTGCCGGGCTGCCCGCGCGCAGGGGCAGATTGGGTGGGGCCAGCTGCACCTCCGTAGTGTCGCCCAGGCCGCAGAGCACGTTCAAATCGAGCAAGTCGCGGTGGTAGGCCGTGCGGTAGGTGTTGAGAAACAGCTGCTGGGTTTCGACCTCAATGCTGAGCAGGGCGTAGTCGGACTGCTTCAATAGGCTAGCCTCCACGAGCTTGCGCACCAGCAGGCGCTGGCGGTCGAGGATGCCGAGCAGCTCGCGCACGTAGCTGAGCTGGTCCAGGTCCTGCCGGCAGAGGATGTACTGGTCACCCACCAGCTTCTCCAAATCGTGCAGTGAGAGCCGCGCCAGGTTTTGCTGGCTGAGGGCCAGGCCCTGGGCCTGCTGGGCGTAGGCCGCGAAGCGCTGCTGGTTGAAGAGCGGCTGCGTGAGCTGGGCGTAGCCCTGGTAGAGCGCGCCGTTGCTCAGGGCCACGTCGTAGCCCACGTAGTTGGTGCTGTTGTCGGCCGAGTAGCTGAGGCGGGTTTGCCCGTTGTCGCGCGTCAGCACGGGCACGGCGGTGTAGTTGGCCACCAGCGTGCCCGTGGCCTTGGTGTAGAAGGCGCGCAGGCGCTCGGTTTCGAGCTGCGCGGCCTGGCCCTGGTTGCGCACGTCGTGGCTCAGGGGGCTATTCTGGCTAGCCTGGGTGAGGTAAAAATTCAGGTCACGGGTCGGCGCGGGCGGGGTAGGCAGCGCGGGCTGCGCCCAGCCCGCCGGACCGGCTAGCAGCAGCGCCAGCAGTAGCAACGGTCGGCACGACGCTCTGAAATAGCTGATTTTCAAGAATAACATCCGCATAGCAAAACCGGATTGACCGGTTAGGCCGGCAAGCTATCGGGCAATTCTGAGCAGCTTCGGAGCGGGGGCGCCGGAGTACGTGGTCACTACGCCCAGCCCACCGTGAAGCGGTGCCGGTTGGGCGGGGCAAACTCATAGGCCAGCGTCAGCCCGCAGGTATCGCAGATTTGGCGGCTGATGGCTAGCCCCAGCCCTACCCCACCGGCGGCGCTCAGCGCGTCCTTGCGGAAGCGGGCAAACTCGCGGCCAGCCGGCAGTGCCTCGGCCCGGCCGGTGTTTTCCACCGTGAGCTGCCCAGCGGTGAGGGTTACGGCTACCGTGCCGCCCGGCCCGTTGTGCCGGATGGCATTCACCAGCAGGTTACTAACCAGGATTTCTACTAAGGTAGCGTTGGCGCGCAGGGTTACCGGGGCCGCCAGGGCCAGGGTGAGGGAGAGGCCCGCCGCTTCGATTTGCTCTTGCACCTGGGCGGTCAGGCTGGTAAGTACCTGGCTCAGCTCCACCTGCTCGTCGGCGGCGAACTGCTGGTTTTCGAGGCGGGCCAGCAGCAGCAGGCTGCGGTTGAGGCGGGCCAGGCGCTGGGTCACGGCCAGCAGGGCGTCGAGGTGCTGGGCTTGCTCCTCGCTCAGGTCGGGCTGCTGGGCCAGTAGCTCCAGCTTGGTGTGCTGCACGGCCAGGGGCGTCTGCATCTCGTGGGCCGCGTTTTCGGTAAACTCCTTCTGGCTGTGGTAGAGGCGGCGGTGCTGGGTGAGCAGGTCGGTGAGAGCGGTGTTCAACTCCTGAAACTCCAGCGTGGGCGACGCCGCCAGCTCGACGGGTGCGCGCTGGTCGAGCCGGAAGCGTCGCAGCTGCGCCAGCGTTTGGTAAAACGGCTGCCAGAGCCGCCGCGCTACCCGCTGCTGCACCAGCACCAGCCCGCCCAGCAGCACCACCAGCAGCCCCGCCTGCGCCAGCCCGATGGCGACCAGCAAATCTTCGCTTTCCACCAATGAGCTGCGCAGCACCAGCCGGTAGGGCTGGCCCTGGTAGGGCACGGTGGTGGTGAGCGTGCGGTAGGGCTCCCACTCGTTGGCCGCTGCCAAGTAGCGCTTTTCGCCCACGATACGGGTAGGCGGCGCGGCCTCACCGGGGCGCAAAGGACGCAGTTCCAGGTCGCGGTCGAGGCGCTGCCACAGGGCCAGGTCGGCGGGCGAAGCCAGCAGCGGCAGCTTGGCGGCCACCTCGTCGCGGCGCAGCAGCAGGGCCTCGTCCACGTCGACGTAGTAGAGCTGTTGCAGCACGAAATAGAACACGAACGTGCCGGCCACCGACACTAGGCCGGCGTACACGAGCTGCGCGCGGAGCGTGCGCAGCAGCAGCTTTACGGGGCGCGGCGTGCTCATGCGGTGGGCAGCTCGAAGCGGTAGCCCAGCCCGTACACCGTGCGGATGCACTCGCCCAGGCCCACCTCGCCGAGCTTGCGCTTCAGGTTTTTGACGTGGGTGTACACCGGCTCGAACGAGTCGAAATGCTCGGCCAAATCGCCCGACACGTGCTCGGCGATGGTCGATTTCATCACCACCCGGCGCTGATTGGCCAGCAGCAGCAGCAAGAGGTCCAGCTCGCTGCGCGTGAGGGTTAGCGGCTGGCCGTGCACGGTAGCCGTGCGGGCCAGCACGTCCACGGCCAGCGGGCCGGCCTGCACCACGTTGGAGCCGTTGAAGCGCCGCCGCCGCACCAGCGCCGCGATGCGGGCGCTCAGCTCGGAGAGGTGAAAGGGCTTGGGCAGGTAGTCGTCGGCCCCCAGGTGCAGGCCCGCGATGCGGTCGTCGAGGGCATCGCGGGCCGAGGTAATGATGACGCCATCGGCTTGCTGGCGGGCTTGCAGCTGGCGCAGCAGCTCCAGGCCGTCGCCGCCGGGCAGCGTGAGGTCGAGCAGAATGCAGTCGTAGTCGAAGAGCAGCAATTTCTCCTCGGCGGCGGCGAAGGTGCGGGCCACTTCGCACACGTACTGCTGGCCTTGCAGGTGGCTGACGAGGCTGGCGGCCAGCTCGGCCTCGTCTTCTATGATTAACAGTTTCATCGAATGCGGGAGTAAGAAAAACAACGGGGCTAGGGTCTGCTACAGAGGCCGGCAACTAGGTTTCCGGATAACGCGGCATACTCCGATTATCCTCAACATCAGCGGGTAATCTTGGCAGGTAGTTTCTCAACCCCTACCCCATTACCCACATGAAAAAGACCTTGTTGCCAGTACTGCTGGCGGGCCTGGCCTACTCAGCCCAGGCCCAAACCCTCCAGCCAACCCAGGTGCCCGCCGCCGTGGTGGCCACCTTCAACGCAACATTCCCGGCGGTGAAAGCCCCCACCTGGGAAAAGGAAGGCGACCACTACGAAGCCGGCTTTACGCTGAACGGCGCCACCATGTCGGCGTTGCTGAGTCCGGCCGGGGCCCTGCTCGAAACCGAGACGGATATGGCCCCCAGCCATTTGCCCGCCCCGGTGCGCGCCACGCTGGCCCGCGCCTATCCAGGCTATAAAGTAACCGAAGCTGCTACCATCGTAGCGGCCAGCGGCGCTACTACCTACGAGGCGGAGCTAAGCAAGCACGGCAAGCGGCGGGACGTAGTGTTTCACGCCGATGGCACGCCCGCCAAAAAGTAGCCAACCTGGGTAAGCAGGCCGGGCCCGGATGGGCACGGCCTGTTAGGTGGTGTAGCGGCCTTCACCCCCTACCCCCCGCGAATGGTTGGCAGCCCCGGTTGCTGCCCCAACGGCCGTAAGGTGGGCAGATAGCGCGCAAATGCCAGGTAGAGGCTCCCCACCCAGCCGCCGGTGGCAAACCAGCCGGCCAGCACGTCGGACGGATAGTGGGCGGCCAGGTAAAGGCGCGACCACGCCACTCCCAGCGCAAACAGCAGGCCGATGCCCCACCCCACCCAGCGCCAGCGCGTACGCCAGCCCAGAATGCCGGCCGCACTAGCCAACGCCAGCGAAGCCATGACGTGGCCGCTGGGAAAGCTCGGGTCGGGCAGCTGCCGCAAGGCTTCCCCGCATACCTGGTGGTAAAAATCGGGCCGCAGCCGCTCGAAGTGATACTTGGCCAGCAGGTTAAAGGCCATGGTGCCGCCCACCGCGCCCACTGCAAAACCGACTTCGCGGTAGCGCCGCCGGTAGAGTCCCCAGCCCAGCCCGAAGGCCCCCAGCGCGTACACGCTCAGCCATACCGGGCCCTGGAGGTCACTGAGCTGGGCGGCCACCGCGCACAGGGCCGGCGTGGGGCGCTGGTGCAAAAAGTTGAGCACTGGCCGGTCAAACGGAAAGCCGTGGTCGGGCTGGCGGCGGTCTTCGCGCAGCTCGTGCGCCACCTCCAGAAATAGCCCCCAGCTAGCCGCCACCACGGCTAGCAGCAGCAGCAAGGGGCGATGGCGGCGCCACGCCGCAGCAAGGCTATGCAATGCATTCATTAACAGTAGCTAGTTTAGCGACCATATTCGAGCACCCGAAACGTACCGGGCACGATGCTTGGGCGCGGATGCGGGTTCTCGGCCGTGGGTGCCGGGGCGGGGCCCAAGTCGGCAGTGCAGGTGAAGAGGTGGTGCGTGGTGGGGCTCTGGGTCACGGTGCGGGCGCCGGGGGCGGTGGGGATGGTGGCCACCACCCGGTACTTGTCAGGTGCATCTTCGTGGATGACGGTGAGCGTACCCTCGCCGTTGGTGGTCACGATGTTGCCGGCGCTGGCGTCGAAGGCCACACCATCCACGCCCTGGCCGATGGGCAGCACCGCCACCTGCCGGCCGGTCTGGCTGTCGGTCACCACCAGCTTGCCGTTGGCGCAACCACTGAAGAGGCGATGCGTGCGCGGGTTGAAAGCCAGACCGGTAGGCTCGGCCCCGGGCGCCAGGGGGTAGCGGTGGCGCACGGCCAGCGACCGGGCATCGAACTCCACCACCTCGCTCTTGTCTTCCAGATTCACGAAAATGTGGCCCTGGCCGTCGCTGGCGGGCACTTCCACGTCGCCGCCCAGCGCGGCCGTGCCCACTACCCGGCCGCTGGCCGGGTCGAGCACCGAGCTTTGGCCCCCGGCGTTGCTGAAGGCAAATATTCGCTTCGCAAATGCGTCGTAGAACACGGCGTCGGGCTTGGGGCCGGTGGCGATGGCACCCAGGTTGCGGAAGGTTTTGAGGTCGAAGGCCACGCAGTAGTTGTTGCGCCCGCAGCTCACGTAGCCGCGGCCGGTGGCGGGCACCACGGCCACGCCGTGGGCGGCGGGCGTGCCCGTCACGGTGCCCACCACCCGGCGGGTGGCCAGGTCAATCACGTCGACCTGGGCGTTGTGGGCCACGTAGAGGCGTTTGCCGGCGGGGTCAATGGTCATAAAATCCCAGCCGCCATCGCCCGGCACCGGAATGGTGTGCAGCAGGCGGTAGGGCGCGGCAGGGGCTTGGGCGCGGGCCGCGGGCGCTAGCAATAGTGTAAGCGCGGCAGCAGCAAGCAAGTGTTTCATCGAAGATTTGAAAAAGGAGAACGCAGGAAAGACTACCTGCTTTTTAGCGGGCGGGTAGCTCGGCCGGGCGCGCCGCCGGGCGCAACGACTCGTAGGCTACCAGCCCGGCCAGGATGCCAAACAGAATCAGCGACGAGCCCGTGGTGCCAAAGCCCAAGCCGTGCTTTTCAGGCGTCTTGGTCAACAGGTCGCCAAACGTGGCCCCAAAGGGCCGCGTGAGCACAAAGGCCACCCAAAACAGCAGCACGCCCGGCACCCGCGTGACGTAGTGCGCCAGCACCACCACGGCCAGTAGGCTGCCAATGAGCAGCGCCCCGCCCCCAAAGCCCAGGCCCGAGTCGTCGGCCAGAAAATCGCCCAGTGCCGTGCCTAGGGTATTAGAAAATAAGATGGCCGTCCAGTAAAACAGCTCGCCCTTGCGCGTCTTGATGTCATTGACGGATAGGGACTTTTCGCTCTGCCACCACAACCCCAGCGTGAGTAGCAGCAGCGTCACGAGCAGGGCCGCGCCGGCGGCGTAACCCAGGCCCAGGGTGCGGTCCATGTAGTCGGAGAGCGTGGTGCCGGCCGTGCTGGTGGCCAGTATCACGGCCCAGTAGAGCACCGGCACGTAGCGGCGCACGGCCAGCTGCCCCGCCAGCACCACCAGAAAAATGCTGAATAGGATGAGCGAGCTGACGCCGTAGCCCACGTTCAGGGTCATGGAAAGCAGGTCGCCGGCTGTTTCGCCCAGCGTGGTGGCGCAGATTTTCATCACCCAAAACAGTAGGGTGACGGCGGGTATCTTCTTCATAACAAGCAGTCAATGAATAGGTAGCTTAGCGCAGCTGCCAGTGCAGCGTCAGGCCCGTGGCCCCGGCGTAGTAGAGCGGCGCTACCTGCCACGAGGCTGCGCCCAGCGGCTTGCGGCCCCAGCGGTGGCGGTGGGTGAGGTAGGCCAGGTGGGCCGAGAGAATGCCGAAGCCCGCCCCGGCAAACACGTCGGATTCCCAGTGCTTGTCGTTTAGCATGCGCAGGGCGGCCACGCCGGTGGCAATGGTGTAGGCCCCTACCCCGTACCACTGGCTCTTCTCGCGCAGCTCGGTGTGCACGATGCTGGCGGCCAGAAACGCCTGCGCCGTGTGCCCCGACGGGAAGGCCGTGGCCGTGCCATCGGGCCGGGTGATGTTGGTCAGGTTTTTCACCGCGAACACGCTGGCCAGCATAAATACCTCGCTCTTGAGGATGACCAGGCCCAGGTTCACGCGGTCGTTTTTGCTCTCGACGCCGGCCAGCAGCACCCCGCCCAGCTCGAAGTAGGGCGCGAATTGCAGGTAATCATCGACGTGCGTGTGGCGGCCGGGGCCAAAGAGGTGGTTGATGTCGCTCTTAGCATCGTAGCTGGAGTAGAAGCCGTGGCCGTTAATCGTGCTGATGCCGTAGCCGATGAGCACCGCCGGTACGACCGCCGCCCGGAAGCCCTTGCTTTGGAAAAAGCTGCGCTTTTCGTCGGCTGCTACGCCCACCGCCGGGCGCTCGTATTTGTGCAGGGTATCGGCCGCCGCCGGGGCGGGCACCTGCTGGGCGTGGGTCGCGCCCAGCGGGCCGGCCAGCAGCAGGGCCAGGCCCGCCGCTTTTAGAAAGGAAAAGCGCATAGGCTAAAAGGCTTGAAAAGAAGTCAGAAAATCAAGACCAGCGTGCCGCCGATAATCATTGCCGCGCCCAGGCCAGTGTGCCAGGTCAGCTTCTCGCCCAAAAACACTACCGACAGCACAATGGCAATGGCCACGCTGAGCTTATCGACCGGAGCCACCTGCGACACTTTGCCCAGCTGTAAGGCCCGGAAGTAGAATATCCACGACAGTCCCGTGGCCACGCCCGACAAGCCCAGGAAAATCAGGTTGGTGCGCGTGAGCAGGCCAATCTGGTCGAGCCCGCCCCGGAAATAGACAATGCCCCAGGCCAGCACCAGGATAACCACCGTGCGGATGGCCGTAGCCAGGTTAGAGTCGACACCCTTAATGCCAATTTTGGCCAGAATGGCCGTGAGCGCCGCAAACACGGCCGAGAGCAAGGCATAAATCCACCACATAGTAAGCTAATGATTAAGGGTTAGCTGGCAGCTCAGCGAAGCGATACAAGCGGCCCGGCCCGTGCTTGCTGCCGGCTTCGCTCGACACGAACAGGTCGCCAGTGGGCGCAAATGCTAGGCCTTCGGGCTGCGGAAACAGCGCCGGGTCCAGCGTGTGCGCGGCCACGAGCCCGCCCTGCGCATCCAGCTCCACTAGGTCGTTGCCGCGGGCCGAGAGCACGAACACGTGGTGGGTGCGTGGGTGCACCGCCACGGCCGAGGGCGCAAACCGACTCAGGCTACCGGCCTTTTGGGCGGTTTCGCCGGGGCGCACGGCGGCCGGCGAGCGGGCCAGGATGGCCGGAATATCCAGCACGTAGGCGGGGGCCGCGTCGATGTGGTAGGTGCGGGGATTGAGGCGGTACACCGCCCGCTGGGTGGCGGGCAGGCCCGCACCGGGCTCGCCCTTGCAGGCCACCAGCAGCGTCTGAGTGGCGGGGTCGTAGGTGAGGCCTTCCGGCTCGTTAGCGGCGCTCAGGCCAGTGTCGTACGTAGTAGTTACGTGGCCGGCGCGCTTAAACAGCCGGCCGTCGCTGCGCAGGATGAGCCAGCCGCTGGGCACCCGCGCCACGTCCTCGTAGTCGCCGGGGCCCGCAAACTGCACGGTGCTGTCGAGGCGCTGGGTGCGCAGGTTATAGAAAAATAGGCTGCCGGCTTCGTCCTCGATGCAGGCCAGCTGCTGGGCGCTGCCCCACGCCTGCCCGGATAGCTCGCGCAGCTCGGCCGGCACAGCATAGGTGGTGGCCGGGTGGGTAAAGTTGTAGGAGCTACCCGCCGGGGCCCCGCCGGTTGCCGGCCGGGGGTAGCCGGGAACCGCCAGCAGCGCCGCCAGCAAAAAATGTCGCATGAGCCTTACCAGGTAAGTGTGGGATGGTAAGGCAAGACTAGGAGGCAATTCTGAGCTTGTTCGGAGCGCCGCTCGTTACCTGCGCCGATAGTTTGGGCACGTAGGGTTTTTAGGTAGGGAAGGTTTAAGATTCCTAAGTTTGAAAAGTTTTTGCCAAGTACTCGGGCCCCCTAATCAATATGAGCTCAATCACTCAACCCTGCCAAGGCTGAAACTTGTCAGAATGATTTTCAGTTTGCAATTTGCAAACTGAAAATACTAACTACTCATGCGCCATCACAATGGAATGCGACCCCAAGACATAGTCATCCTCTTCAAGATTATGTTGCTGGAAGAGGGCAGCTGGCTCAGCAAGGATTTAGCCCGCTCCTTGTTTCTGAGCCCGACGGAAGTATCCTTTGGCATCAAGCGCTGCCAGTACGCTCGACTGCTGGATAGTACCGGGCGCCGGGTGGCCCGCCGCACCTTTACCGAGTTTGTCCTGTACGGCCTGCCGGTGGTGTTTCCCACCCAGCCGGGTGCCCAGGTCCGGGGCCTGCCCACGGCCCATAGCGCGCCGCCCTTGCTGGCGCAGATTGTGGCCGAACAAGCCTACGTCTGGCCTGATGCCGAGGGGGAGGTTTGGGGAGCAGCTATCGCCCCGCTCTACCCCAAGGTGCCGCAGGTGGCCCGGGAAGATGCGCAACTCTATGAGTTGCTGGCCCTCACCGATGCCCTGCGGGTCGGTCGCCCGCGCGAGCGTCGGCTGGCTATGGATATGCTAAGCGAGATTACCCTCCTGAATCATGTCTAACCAGGTAAATCTGGCGGCCTTGCAAGCCGTGGCCCGCGCTTTGGGGCCGGTGCTGAGCCGGGTGGTATTCGTGGGCGGTAGCACCGCTGGTTTGTACAACACCGTTCCGAAAGCGCCCGAGTCTCGCTTTACGAATGATGTGGACTGCATCATCGAAGTCGTCCCGCGCATGGCCTATTATGCCCTGGAAGAAGAACTGCGTGCCTTGGGCTTTGTCAATGACCAGACGGCAAAAGTTATCTGCCGCTGGCGGGTGGGCAGCCTGGTGGTAGATATAATGCCCCTCAACGAGGACAATATTCTGGGCTTCTCGAATCCCTGGTATCCGGAAGGCTTCGCGCACGCGCTCCCTTACACGCTGCCCGATGAGACGGTTATTCAGATTATGCCAGCCGTTTACTTCGTAGCCACGAAGCTGGCAGCTTTGCGCAGTCGGGGCATGCAGGACATTCGCCTCAGCAATGATTTAGAAGACATCGTGTACCTGGTTGACAACCGCCCCGAATTAGCCACGGAGGTTGCTACCGCTTCTGAGGCGGTGCGGGCTTATATCGCCGCTGAAGTTGGGCAGCTGCTCCGGCACCCAGAAATGCGGGAAGCCATAGATGGCCACCTGCCCTACGGGTCGGGTGATGCGCGGAAGTATCTGATAGAAAAGAGATTGGCCGCCCTAGCAAATACAACACAGTAGGAATGGATGATAAAGCAGCCGTCCTGATAAAATGCAAGGGTTGTACTCCTTGGTCGGGGAACTACGCTTCAACCATCAAATACCTGTTAAACTAAAAAGAAGCGTAGAAAACAGGTTTTAATCTACTAAACTTAACACTCCACTGCCGTCAGCACTTCTTAAGGGAAAAGAATGTGCGTTAGCCCCTGCTGCTATTCGGCATTTCCAACCCGGCTCTGAACCGGCAGATTCGGGTTGCTTGGCAGCGAAGAAATTGCGCGAGGTAGCCTCCCGTATCTACTCCGCAGACTTGGCCACGGCGGCGGAAGTACTGATTCGCAAGAACTGCTGCCAGTGGTGCAGTACCCGTTGCGCCACTGGAGGGCTTAGCGTATAAACCCGCCCTTGTATCAACGGCTTATTCCAGCCTGACTGACTGGGTGAGACAAATCAGCCCATTTTTAGTGGTAAGGTAGGCTTGGCGTTGTTTTCCGTTCCTACTATCGTACGCCCCCTTACTCTGCATCGCAGACCTAGGGCCCCGATGGCACTGGCCGTGTGATGCCTACCACAAAAGCCTGAGGTGGCCGGCCTCTGACCATACTTTTTGAAGCAAGAGGCCTGCACCCATCGTCAGCACTAAGGCCCGCACCGCTAGGCACGCACTCCGCAGTCCTTCGTTGATTTAGTGGCCTACCTGCACCGGCAGTTGCTGGCCGGGACGGGACTTTGCCCCTCACCGTGAACCTTTCCGCCGGCCAGCATCTTGATACCCATTAGACCCGGCCGCAGCGCCAAGTGCCAGGGGTGGGTTCTTCCCCATTCAGAAACCAGAATAAGTAGTAGCGTTACCGCATGAGACAGCTTAAAATCAGCAAACAGATTACCAACCGCGAAAGCCAGTCCCTGGATAAGTACCTGCAGGAGATTGGCAAAGTGAGCCTGGTGACAATTGACGAGGAAGTGGACCTGGCCCAGCGCATCCGCGAGGGCGACCAGATGGCCCTCGAAAAGCTGACCAAAGCCAACCTACGTTTCGTCGTATCGGTGTCCAAGCAGTACCAGAACCAGGGCCTGACCCTGGGCGACCTCATCAACGAGGGCAACCTGGGGCTGATTAAAGCGGCCAAGCGCTTCGATGAGACGAAGGGCTTCAAGTTCATCTCTTACGCCGTGTGGTGGATTCGCCAGAGCATCCTGCAGGCTCTGGCCGAGCAGAGCCGCATCGTGCGCCTGCCCCTGAACCGGGTGGGCTCGCTCAATAAAATTAGTCGCTCATTTTCCGAACTAGAACAGAAGTTCGAGCGGGAGCCCTCCCCCGATGAGATTGCTGAACTGCTGGAACTGAGCACCTCGGAAGTAGTGGACACGCTCAAAATCTCGGGCCGACACGTCTCCATGGATGCACCCTTCGTGCAGGGCGAGGAAAACCGCCTGCTCGACGTAATGGAGAATGAGGACGCGGAAAGCCCCGATGCCGGTTTGCTCAACGACTCCCTGCGCCGGGAAGTCCAGCGGGCCCTCTCGACCCTCACTATGCGCGAGGCCGATGTCGTAACGCTCCATTTTGGGCTGAACGGCCACACGGCGCTGACCTTGGAAGAGATTGGCGAAACGTTTAGCCTGACCCGCGAGCGGGTTAGGCAGATTAAGGAAAAAGCCATTCGACGCCTCAAGCATACTACACGCTCGAAGGCACTGAAACCGTACCTGGGCTAGCGGTTCCGTTCTGCCCGCTGGCGCACTTCAGTAATAGGGATTGAATAATACCCTGGCTTCTCCTTTTGTCGGCGGCCACCGGTTCCCGAGCGCAAGCGCCCCGGTCAGCTGACCGGGGAACTTTTAACCGAGGCCAACTTTCTTTTAGTGCTCAGGCGGGCGGGGCTACCGGCCCTGGGCCTGCTTCCTGGCCTGCATTATGCTACCCACCATCGGGGCCAGTTCGGTAGCACAACTGAACAAACCTAAGTCTACCATTGTGGGCTTAGGGCCGTAGATGCGCTGCATTTCCTTGAACAGCTTCGCTGCTTGCTTCGTGTCGGCATCGAGCCAGTGCGCCACGTCGGCTGGTGTGACCGACTGGCCAGCCAACAGAAATTCCATATTTGGGCTCAGTTCTGCGAAGGGTGCCGGCGCGGGCTGTAACCGTAAGCTCCGGTAAACCGAGCCCTCGTGCTCGGGGCGGGGGTCGGTAGTTACCCACGTATCCGCGGCCTCGGTGCCATAGCCCTTCACCCTGACGGCGGTGAAAGTGCCGGTGGCCGTGCTGCCGGTCTGGCGGCTGGCCTCGGCTACGAGCTGCGGGCTGGTCAGGAAGTCATAGCCGGCCGGGAACTGGTAGGGCAAGCGGTGCTGGGCACTCAGGCGTAACTCGCCCAGCAGGGTGCGGCAAGCACCGTTCATCCAAACGGCCTGCACTTGGCCGTTGATGCTGCTGAACTCGCGGATGGGCGCGGCCGTGTCGGCGTTCCGGGTGCTCATGTGAACGTAAGCGCCAACGCGAAAACCTTTGGCAGCGGCCTTCGCCGTGATTTCCTGGGGGGTTGGGTAAGCCATAACAAAAGGGGGAAAAGAGCTGCTGATTTTGCAATTGTAAAACGATGGCTACGCAGCCAAATCTGCCGGCGCGGCCGTGGTGTTGGCCTCGCTCATGGGGTGATGGGTACCCTTAGCTCCTTCGTAGAAGTAGTGCCACTGGGTCTGGCCGTAGTTCAGGCGGTCCTTGTACAGAGCCAGCCCGCTAACCGTGTGGATGGTGTGGGGGCTGAAAAAATGCACCTGCTGGCCCACCAAAAACCTGGGCGCGGGATGCTGCTTGCCGGTACCGGTGCTCACGTAAGCGAGCTGGCCAACGAAACTGCCCACGGCCTGCCCGCGCCAACGCAGTTCGTCCACCGGGCCGGCCGCGGCCCGCTGCTTCAGGTACTCGACTTCGCGGGCCTGGTCACGCAGACCGATGGTAGCCGCCAGCAGGGCAATGGCCTGCTCGGCGGAGTCGGCAAAATATATCCGGTCCCCCTGCCCCGGCAGCAGTACCTCGAACTGGCCGCTTAGGACCTGCTGGGTATTCGGATTGACGTAGTTAAAGCCCTGGTGTGTATTTTCAGAAAGCAGCTCGTACTGGCCCGCGTCGTCGCTGTGGCGGTCGTTTACCTGGATGGCGTAGTGGTAGCCGTTCCAGTAAATGGCGGTCACCAGGCCCTGCACGTTGCGGTAGCGGGTGCTGCGGACGGTAGCCCCAATGGCAATGCGGCCGGCGTGGGTTTCGATGGCGGGGAGGTTCGGTAACATAAGATTTTGCAATTGTAAAAAGTGAGGCTAGTCGCGCAGCTCGTCGGCCGGGTACTCCGGGTACTCGGGGCTGTCCTGATTGTCGGCCAGCTCGTCTTCCTGCTGGGGCGGGTACTCGGGAATCCAGTCGCCGTGCTCGGCCGGCGCGGGCTCCTGGCCGTTGGGCGTGAACTCGAAGGCATACCGCGCCTGCACCTGGGTCAGCGTTAGCGGGGTCAGGGTGGGGTAATTGTGCCCATAGTGAAAGCGGGGCTCGGTTTCCACGTAGTACTGTCCGCTGGGCTGCTGCCAGAGCGTTACCCGGCCGTTGCCCTCGCCTTCCTCGGCCGTGGCCCGGCGGCCCGAAATGTAGGCGTAGCTGTCGAGCGGCAGCTGGCCCAAATCGAGCTGTACCCGTTCCCACGGGCACTCCCCGCTGCCGTCCATTTCTTCCTCAAACGCTACCCACGTCCGCCACTCGTTTTTCTCCACGATGCGGCCCCGGAACTGTTGGCCCTGCTCCTTCATGGCCTCGGCCAGGGCGCTCAGCGTGTCATACTGGTCGAACGTGTACGCCTCGCGGCCGGGGAGGCGGAACGGGCCAGGGAACTGCGCGGTCAGGTAGTCCACCTGGTCGGCCGTGCCGGCGCGAAGGGCGAAAATCTGCGGGCCCTTGCGCTCGTGGCTGGCCTCGTGAACCTCTAGCTTATGGTGCTCAGGAATCTCCTGCCAGTTGGCAGGGTCGGCCAGCTGGGCGGCGTTCTGCCTGTCCGTGCCGATGAATGCTTCTACTTCATAGAAACCGTAATAGTCGGCCAGTCCACCGTACACCACCGTAATGCGGCCGGTGTGCAGGTGGCGGTAATAGAGCGGGGCCGGAATCACCCGGTACTCCTGCGAGCTGATTCCTACCACTTCGGGGACCTGGGCCGGCGCAGCAGGGCCGGGCGTGTAGGGTTCCAGCTCCCGGCCGAAAAAATGCCCCAGCGTTACGCCGTGCTTCGCCAGATGTTCCGGCATCTTATCCGGCTGGCAAAGCACCCCTAAATAGCCCTCCGCGTGAAAGTACGCTTTCACCTCGGCGGGGCCGATGCCATTCATGTAGATGTGAACGCGGGTACCGATGGCAGGCACCTCGCCCCTACCCGACCATTGGAGGCCAGCCGGTAAGCCGGCGCGGGTGGAGAATCCTACCCACTGCGGGCACTGCTCGGGGGCGCCGGCCCAAGCAAGGGGGCTAATTTGGGGCTGCTTGGCGGCGGGGGCTGGGATTATCATATCGAAGGGGAAAAGGGAGTAGGGAGAAGTTGGGCCGGGGGCTAGGCAGCCAGGGCTAGCTGGCTGCCAAATACCACGCCGGCGCGGGGGCTGCTGCGCTTCCGGCGGCTGGCAGTTTTGGCGTGATGGGTGGTTTCGGTGACCAGTCCCAGAAAGCCGGCGGCGTGGGTGTAGCCTTTCACCTCGGCCCGCTCCGGGTGGCCGTCGCGGTTCACCGTTACCGTCGTCCCGACTGCTGGCACGGGTTGCTGAGCCGACCAATGCAGCCCACCGGGTAGCATCGTTAAGCGGGGCGCGGCCTCAAACTCAGGCACCGGATTGGTCAGCTGCGCCGTGGCATCCTCCCGGGCTTGCCAGGCATCCTCGCGGGCCTGGCGCTGAGCGGCGTGGGCAGCGCGGAGCCGGGCTAAGCGGGCGGCGGGAATGCGACGGGCGGGGCGAAAAGGGGCGGGAGTGTTCATACTAAAAAGGGGTTTGAGGTGAAAAGACCGGCTAAAACCAGGGGGCGGCCTCCCATGCCGCCAGCTCAGCGGCGGATACTACCGGAGGTGAACTGGGCGCTTCGTCGGCGGGGTCAAACCGGTCGGCCCATACTTCACCGGGGGCTAAATCAAAAGCTTCGTCAACCATGGATAAAGAGCTGTTTTATCGTTCGTTGCTTATACTTATTAAACGCAAAACCGTGCAATAATGTTTCAATTTTATTTAAATTAAAGTGATAATTATTGACCATATAAGCAACCACGATGGGTATTGTAGCAGACCAATTTTTCCCTTTTGTATAGCCTTAACAATTGCCTTTTTGCAATTGCAATTTCCTTTTGTTGCCCGCTCCGGTGGCCGCCCGACGGAATAGCTCCACCGGGCGGCCATTGGCCTTACTCCGAAGCGACTTCGGCACTGGGGGCTTCCTCCGTTTCGTAGCTGGGCACGATGCCCAGAATGTGGTTGGCAGCTTTCTGGCCCTGACTGGCGGCGGAAATTATCAGCTGTTTGTCGTTGCGCAGGGCCTGCAGCCAGTTGGCGAGGTAGCTGGCGCTGCTGGGCTCGGTGCGGGTTAAGTCCAGCCCGGCCGCGTGGCTCAGGAAGGAGGCCCCCAACTCGGCCACCAGCTCTTCCTTGGCGTAGGTTTCGCTGCCAAAGGCGGCTAGTTCGGTGAGCGTGGCCCGGTCCAGCCGCTTGGCGTGGCCGGTGGAGTGAGTCAGCTCGTGAAACAGGGTGTGGTAATAGTCCTCGGCCGTGTGGAAGTCGCTGGCCTCGGGCATGGTCACGGTGTCGGTGCTGGTGCGGTACATGGCTTCGCTGCCCTTGTGCAGCACGCGGGGGCCCCCCATGTAACCGGCCAACACCTGCTCGGCGGCCTGCTCGGGCGTGTGCTCGCGGCTGGGCAGCTCGGGAAAACTCCACGCCACGCCGTCAATCTGGGCCACGTTGAACACCGTGGAATATTTCAGAAAAGCCTTTTTCTTCTCCTCGCCCTTACCGTCCTCCTTTTTGGTCACGGTGAAGAAGACCACCGGCATGCCCTTCTCGCCCCGGCGCACCTGCCCGCCCAACTCCTTGGCTTGATTGTAGGTCAGAAAATACGGGTGCTCATACTCCAGCATTCCCAGCAGCAGGGCATTAACGCCCTGATACACGTGCTTGCTGCGGTAGTTGCGCGGCGCGCCGTGGGCGGCATTCCACGGCTGTTTCCACGGGGTAACGCCGTTTTCCAACGCCAGAATAATGCGGTTGGTAATGATTTCGTACACGTCGGGGCGGGGAGCGAAAGGAGCGGGCTTTTTCATGGCTTAATAGGTTGATTTTATGCTTGCTGCTTATACTATTTAAACGCAAAAACCCGCATTAATGTTTCAATAATATGTAAATTAAAGCGTCAATTATTGCGTTTTATATCGGTCTTTTTGGCATGGATTCTGATTTTTCCCTTTTGTTCTTTATTCGTCCCGCTCAGGTATTTTCCGCCCGCTGTCCGCTGACATCGCCATGAATTGGCCGCCCGGCTTTTTTCTTTGGTTCGCGAAAGGGATGGAAGGGGTTCAGTCCGCAGGACCGAAGTCATCGCCGGAGCCCCGCACAGCCCGGCCCAGAGCGGTTCGCCCCACTATCTTCTCTCCGTAAAAGCGGCTACCGCATCGCTCAGCATGGGCATTAGCCGTGGATTTGCTACTTTTGGTAACGCTTTCAGCCGCGTGCTCACTATCCATTAATCCATGACTTCTGCCAGCCAAGCTGCATATCAGGCCCTGCGGGATTACCTGAACTCGCTGCTCAGCCCCACCCATCCCGACCAGGCACTGGTGGAGGTGCCGGCGGCGCTACGGCCGAGCCTGGAAGCCTTCATGCGCGGCAAAACCGAGTACCAGGACGAGGCGAGGCGGCGCATGATTTACGCCCACGACCTGGCGGCCTGGGCCAGCGACCTGATTCACGGTGCGGGCCTGGCCACGCCCCCGCCCCTAGCCACGGTGGACGTGGCGGCGCTGCGGGCGGCCACCTGGCGGCAGGCCGCATGACGTGGGACGAGATTGAGCGCCTGACCCAGCAACTCAGCCAAGTGATGGTTACGGCGCATTCGACGATGATTGAGGGCTCTCGCGTGACGGTGCTCGAAGCCATGGATTTTCTGCTGGGCGACCACGCCTGCGCCCTCGACTTAGCCCGGGAGCGGGCCGACGCGCGGCAGCTGCCCGGCCTTTCTGCGGAAATTGGCGGGGCCTGTCATGCGCAGCACCGGCCGGCTCACCAACACCGCCCTGGGCACCGTGGACCCCACACAGGGCGATTTCCGCCGCAGCAACGTGTTCAACGTCGGGGGCAGCTCGTTTCCCAATGCGCATAACGTGCCCGCCCTGGTCGCGGCCCCAATCGGGGAGTTGCGCGAGATGCTGAAAAAGAACCTCGAAGGCACTTATAGCCAAAACCCGCTGCACCAGATGGGCGGCTACGTGAAGCGCTCGTTAGGGCTGAAAGCCTATTTCAAGGCCGAAAACCCCAAGGGCCGCCGCCTGTAAACGGCGTTCGTGCAGGACCAGCCCCTGGACCCGGAGCGGACCTACACGGCCGCCTTCATCACCTCGCAGGGCGTGCCGCCCCAGTTTGGCTGCAACCGCCAAAAACCGGCCGGCACGCCGTGGCCGCCATGCGCGCGTTTCTGAAGCAGCACCGCCCCCTGGTGGTGCATCCGCACGATACGTTCGTGGTGGTGTGAGCCAGCGCGGTTTATGCTGGCTAGCCCGCCAGCGACTGGCAGGCGGTCAGCTGCCGGCGATGCACCCGAAAGCGCAGCAAGCCTACCGTCAAGACCACTGTCGCGACGGCCAGTGCCGTGTAGCCGAGCCGGCCACCCCGCTCCGGGTGAAACTGTAATAGTGCCAGCCCAAAGCCCACCAATGCCAAGCTGGTGCGCACGTAGGTGAGCAAGGTTCGCTCATTGGCTAGCCGGGTGCGTTGCAGCGCCAGTCGGTCGGAAAGCGAGAGGTGGTCAGTGAAGGCAGGAGTGGGTGGCATAGGAAGGAGGAAAGCATGCAGAGGCCTTGTGCTCAACAACTCAACGGCAGGCACAGTCGCTAGCCAGCTACTGCTCGAAAGTCAGCAGCGCTACTGCTTGCTGTGGCAGAAAGGGCAAGCGCACTAGCCGCTGGGTAGCAAACGCAGCATACCAACTCACCGCACAGCCAAGTGCCCTATGCGCAGCGACAGGGCGAGCGAAAGCTCCAGGCTATTGGGGCGGCGGGTAGCCACAACGGCCCGCATGCCTTCGGTAGGATAGGCGCTGCTCAAGTACTGCACGGGGTCGGGCCCTAGCACCAGGCCGTAGCCCAGGGCCGTGGTGAGGCCCAGCCGCGCGCCCGGCTGCCAGTGCAGGCCAGCGCGCAGGCGGCCCACCACGCAGGAGCGAATGCGGATTTGGGCGGTATCGTCGCGGAAATACAGGTGGTCCTCGTGCGTTAGCAGGGCCAGGGACCCGCGCCCGGCGCAGTAGCTCACGTTGGCCCCGACAAACGTAGCAAATTTTGCTTCCCGCGCTGCGCCCCACAGGTAATACCTCGCCCCGATACCGGCCTTGAAGCCGCTCAGGTCATAGCCCGCCCCCACGGTAGCTTCCAGGTTCCGGACGACCAGGCGGCCGTAGTCCAGGCCGCACCCGTAGGGGGCCCCTACTCCCCCCGTGAGGGTCAGGGTACCCGAGTAAGCAGTAGTCGGGCCAGCGGCCGGCCCGGCTTGGGCCCGGCAGGGTTCGCCGGCCAATACAAAGAGGATGACGGCAAGCCCCCCCACCCAGGCACTGCCCAGGGGACTACCTAGCGGGTGGACCGTGCGCTTGGCTACTACTGCTCGCGAGCACATAGAAAACGCTGAAAAATGGCCTTCATTAAAAATTTTGTACAGAAGGTAAGCGAGTTGCTTCCAAACAGGGCTGCGGCGCGCTAAAATCATAACTAGTAACCAGGGCCACCTGATTTAGTAATAAATCAGATAATCATCAACACCGTGCCAGCCACAATCAGGAGCGCGCCCAGACTGCTGAGCCGACTCAGATTTTCTCCCAGCAGAAAGGCGCTCATCACCAGGGCCAGGGCAACGCTAAGCTTGGTGACCGGCACCACCTGCGATACCTGCCCCAACTGCAGGCCTTTGAAATAGCAGAGCCACGAAATCCCCAGTGTCAGCCCCGAAGCTCCCAGAAACAGCCAGTTGCTGCGGGTGAGGCCCCCCAACTGCCCCAGGCTGCCCCGCCAGTAGACTACCCCCCAGGCCATCACCAGCGCCACGACCAAGCGAATGGCGGTGGCTAGACTCGAATCGATGCCGCGCATACCCACCTTAGCCAGTACGACGGTCAAAGCGGTAAAGACAGCGGAAAGTAGGGCGTAGGTCCACCACATGGTCGGGGCGAGAAGTGTTGGTAGTTAATAGGATTAGCATTGGGGGGCGGAAGTATCCATCTCTTAATGGTTGGCCATGGCTACCTGCACAGGCTCGTTCTTACCGATTTCCTCATTGCCGGCTTTCAGCACTACATCCCCGGCTTTCAGGGAGCCAAATACCTGCACCTGGCCGGCGTTTTCGTCGCCCTTCTGCACGTCAACCAACTCAGTTTTACCACCCGCTACCCGGATGACGTAGGTACGCTCCGCCGTGCTTACCACGGCCGACTTGGGCACGTACAGGCTGCTCTTCGGCGACTTGATGGGGATGTTGGCCGAGGCGAACATCCCCGGCTTCAGCTTTTCGCCGGGGTTGGCAATATCGATTTCGACCGTTTCAGCACGGGTGCCGGGCGTCACGTTGCCGGCCACCCGGTCAATCTTGCCGGTAAAATTCTGGCCCGGAAACGTGCGCACGTTGAACTGCACCGGCGAGCCGGCGTGAATATCCCCCACGTAGGCTTCGGGCACGGCCACGCGCAAACGCAGGCGGCTGAGCTGCTTGAGCCGAAACAGAGGGATAGTGCTCTGCCCACCGGGCCCCACCAGGGCCCCCGGCGAGGCCGTGCGCTCGGTAATCACGCCGGCCATGGGGGCCGTAATGCGCAGATAGGCGGCCATCTGGGCGGCGGCCTGGTAGTGCGAGCGGGCAGCTACCACATTCAGGCTGTCGCTGGTGGCCTGGGTCCGGGCCTGGTCGAGGGCTAGTGGCGACACGGCCCCGGCGGTACGGGCCGTTTGGCGCAGGCGGCGGAAGGTGCCGCGGCTGGCCTGGAAGCTGGCCTGGGCTACGCTTTGCTTAGAGCGCGCCTCACTCAGGGCGGCGGTCAGCTCGGGCGCGTCCAGCTCGGCCAGTACCTGGCCCTGGCGCACGTGGTCGCCAATGTCAGCGCGCAGCACTTTTACGTAGCTGCTTACGCGGGGGAAGATGTCGGTCTGGAAGTAGCTGTCCAGCTCGCCGGGTAAGCTCAGGCTCTGGGCGGGCTGGGTGGCCGTGACGCGCACGGCGTCGTAGCGCACATCGGCCGACACCGGCGAGGTCGTTTTTTCAGTAGCCGCCGACTGGCCCTCCTGGGTGGCATCGGTCGCGTTGCAGCCCCCGAGGGTAGCGGCGGCGGCCGTGAGGCTCAGGCCGGCCAGCCAGCGCAGGGAAAAAGCGGGGAAGTTCATATCAGGGAAAGAATACTGGTTCAAAAAGATTAGGCAAGCACCGGCTGCTCGCGCAGGCTGTGCTCGGTGGCGGGCGCCTCGTTGCCGTCGAAGTTGGCGCTCTCCGGGTCGTCGGGGTCGAGCGACACCGACACGAAGGTGGTTTTGCGCTGCACGGCGGCGAACACGACCGGCAGAATAAAGAGGGCAGCCACCGTGGAGGCCAGCAGGCCGCCAATCACGGCGCGCCCCAACGGGGCCGACTGCTCGCCGCTCTCGCCCAGGCCGGAGGCCATGGGCAACATGCCGGCCACCATCGCAATTGAAGTCATGAGCACCGGGCGCAAGCGGGCGGCGCCGGCCAGGCGGGCGGCGGCCAGGGCGTCGCGGTAGCGCAGACGCAGGCTCTCGGCGTTGGTGACGATGAGCACGGCATTAGCCACCGACACCCCCACCGACATGATGATGCCCATGTACGATTGCAGGTTCAGGGTCTGGCCCGTGACGAGCAGCAGCAAGAGCGAGCCCGCCAGCACCGCTGGTACCGTCACGAGTACTACCCCCGCCACTTTGAGTGACTGGTAGTTGGCGGCCAGCAGCAGGAAAATCACCACGATGGCTAGCCCCAGGCCGGTTTGCAGGCTGCTTAGCGTTTCGGTCAGCAGCTGGGCCAGGCCGCGTAGCTGCACCACCGAGCCCTTGGGCGGCTCACCTACGGCCTTGATGGCTTTTTGCACGTCGCGGGTGGCGGTGCCCAGGTCTTTATGGTCGATGTTGGCCGAAACGGTCACGATGCGGCGCGGGCCGATGCGGTCGAACTCGCCGGGCACGTTGGCGGTGTGCAGGGTGGCCACGTCGCCCAGCGTGGGGCGCAGCTGGCCCGGCACCAACGGCAGGTTTTGCATGTCGGCCTGGGTTTTCATGTCCTGTGAGGCCAGCTGGACCTGCACCTGGTAGGCAAAGCCTTTGCTCTGGTCAAGCCACAGGTTCTTGGCCGTGAAGCGGCTGGAAGAAGTGGCCGCCACCAGCGACTTGGCAATCTGGTCGGGGGTAAGGCCGAACTGCGCGGCCCGCGCCCGGTCCACGTCAATCTGCACCGTGGGGTAGCTAAGGGGCTGGTTTACCCGCACGTCGCGCAGGTAGGGAATCTGCTTGAGCCGGGCCACCAGCTTATCGGCGTAGCCTTTGCCGTCCTGCAGGCTCTTCCCTCCTACCAGGATTTCAATCGGCGTTTGGGCACCCTGGCTCATGATTTTATCGGTCAGCTCGATGGGCTCGTAGCTGAGCTGCACGTCGGGCAGGTGCTGGTGCACGGCCTGGCGAATCTTGTCCTTAAGGTCGTCGAGGTTCTGCACTTTATAGTCCTCGGCTAGGTTCACCTGCAAATCGGCTTCGTGGGGGCCGGCATTGAAGACGTAGAGCGCCGAGGTGCCGTAGGAACTCGGCGTCATGCCCACGAAGGCCGAGGTAATGGCCACGTTCTTCGGCCCCACAATCTGCTGAATGAGGCTGATAACCTCCTTGGTGCGCTCCTCCGTACGCTCGATGCGCATGCCCTCGGGCGCAATCAGGCGCACCTGAAACTGCTTGGAGTGGGTGATTTTGGGCATCATGTCCTGCCCGATAAAGTAGAAGCACACCCCAATGACGGCCGCGCAGACCACGCCGTATACCGTGCCCACCAGCGCCCGATGGCGCAGCAGCCGGTCCAGAATGCCCAAATAGGCCAGCTTGACGCGCTCGAAGCCTTTTACTTCTTTTTGGTGGTGCACCTCGTAGCCTTCCTGGCTTACCTCGCGGGGCTGCTTCAGGTCGGGCAGCAGACTCAACTCGTGCTGGGAGGTGTGCTCGTGACCCTTGAGCCACCAGTTGGCCACTACCGGCACGAAAGTTTGCGACAGGGTATAGGAAGCAATGATGGCAAAACCCACCGAGAGCGAGAGCGGGATAAACATGCCGCGCGGCACGCCATTCATCAGGAAAGCCGGCGCGAACACGGCCAGGATGCTGAGCGTGATGAGCAGCAGTGGAAACGACACTTCCTGGCTGGCGTCCAGAATGGCCCTGGACTTGGTTTTACCCATTTCCTGGTGCTGGTGAATGTTCTCAATCACCACCGTGGCCTGGTCTACCAAGATACCGATGGCCAACGACAAGCCCGAAAGGGTCATGATGTTGATGGTCTGCCCGGTGAGCTGCAACAGCAGAATGGCCGTCAGAATCGACACCGGAATGGTGAGAATCACGATAATCGACGAGCGCAAATCGCCCAAAAACAGGAACACCACCAGGCCCGTAAGCAGGGCCCCTAGCCCCCCTTCAAAGGCCAGGCTGTGCACGGCCTGGCTCACGTACACCGACTGGTCAAACTCGTAGCTGAGCTGGATATTATCGGGCAGCAGCGCCCGCATTTCGGGCAGCTTGGCCTTGAGCGCGTTCACCACGCTCATGGTGGAGGCATCGGCCGACTTCGTGACCGGGATGTAGACCGAGCGCTTGCCGTTCACGAGGGCGTAGCCCACCGGAATGTCGGTGGCGTCCTCCACCGTGGCCACGTCGTGAATGAACACCGTGGGCCCTACCCCCTGCCGCAGCGGGATGTTGAGAAAGTCCGGGATTTTGTCCAACACCGTGTTGCTGGGGGTCATCACCATGTAGTCGCCCATGCCCACCGAGCCGGCCGGTGACACCTGATTGTTCTTGACGATGGCCGACACGATTTCGTCGGGCGTGAGCTGGTAGCTCTTCATCTTCTCGGGGTCGACGCGCACCACCACCGTGCGCTCGTTGCCGCCGAAGGGCGGCGGGGCCGAGGCGCCCGGAATCTGCGAGAACAAGGGCCGGATGCGGGTTGAGGCCAAATCCTGCATCTGCCCCAGCGAGGCCGAGGTGCTGCTGAACACCAGCTCGCCCACCGGCAAAGACGAAGCGTCGAAGCGCACCACCGTAGGCGGCTGGGTGCCGGGCGGCATGTAGGTCATCACGCGGCTCACTTGGTTGGCAACTTCGCCGGCGGCCTGGGCCATGTTCATGTCCTCATAGAAGGTACACTTGACCAGGCACAGGCCCTGCACGTTCTTCACTTCCACGTCCTTGATGCCCGACACGTAGAGCATCTGGTTCTGGTAGCGGGTGGCGATGAATCCTTCCATCTGGGCCGCCGTCATCCCGCCGTAGGGCTGGGCAATGTAGATGGTGGGCAGGTTGAGCCGCGGAAAAATGTCAATCGGGATGCGCCCCAGCGACATCGCTGCGAAGACGATGACCCCCAGCAGGGCCACGATAACGGCAATCGGGCGGGCTAATGCGGTTTTTATCATGAGTAGGTGTTAATAGCGAGTAGCTTATAATTGACCCAGCAACCCGCCCAGGTTGCCGCTGGCGGCGCCTTGCAGCAGCACGGCGCGCCAGAGATTATTGGTGGCCAGGGCTTGGTCGGTTTCGGCCCGATTAAGTACTTCGGTGGCCTGGGTGAGCACGAGCAGGTTGTCGAGGCCGGCGTCGTAGCGGGCGCGGGCCTGGCCGTAGGCCTGGCGGGCGGCCGCCAGCTGCAGCGGTGCTTCCAGGGCCGTTTGGCGGGCTATTTCCACTTGCAGGGTAGCATTGCGCACCTGGGTTGCCAGCTGCAGGGCCTGCTGGTCGTAGTCAGCGCGGGCCTGCTCGGTGCGGATGCGCTGGGCCTGGGCTGCCCGGCCGGAGTGAATCAGCTCGGTGGCGCGCCAGGTAAGGGTAGCGCCCAGCATGTAGTCGTAGGCCTTGAGGGGTAGGCCTGCCCCCGGCGAGGAGTCAATGATAAAATTGCCGTGGTCGTCGGTGGCGTCGTGCACGCCCGAGCCCCGGCCCCAGGTCGAGGCCAGCAGGTTCAGGCTAGGGCGCTTATTGGCGCTGAACAGCTTTTCCTGGGCCTGACTGGCGGCGATGCGGCGGTCGTAGGCGCGCAGCAGCGGGTTGTTGGCGCGGGCCGTGTCGCCAGCCGGCGGGCCGGCCGCCGTCTGGGGCAGGTGGGCGTAGAACTGCATCGAGTCAAGCTGCACTTCCTGGTTAGGCTGGCCCAGCAGGCCGGCCAGGCGGGTGCGCTGCTCGCGGGCCTGCTGCCGGGCGGCCAGCACCTGCAAGCGGGCGCGGGCTACCTCCGCGTTGGCCGTGGCCGAATCGATGCCGGCGCGGATGCCGGAGCGCGTGCCGGCCCGGATGACCGTGGCCAGGGCCTCGGCCCGCTGCACGTTGGCGCGCTGCAGGGCTACCGACTTTTCCGCGCCCAGCGCAAGTAGGTAGGCATCGGCCACTTGGGCTTGGTACTCGAATACGGCCTGGTCGTAGTCGGCCTGGGCCGCCGACACGGCCGCCTCGGAGCGGCTTTCGTCGGCCCGGTAGCGGCCAAACGTCACCGCCGGCCACTCAATGGTGAGGGCGGCCAGGCTCGAAAAGTTGGTGGTCCCGCTGTAGGAAGTCGTCTTAATACCCCCCGAAATCGGAATCGCTACCCCCCCGATAAACGCTCCCCGCACCTGGTTCATGGTCGAGTTCACACCCTGGGCCTGGGCTGTAACCTGCGGTAAAAAGGCCGACCGGTTGGTGCGTACATCAGCCTGGGCGGCGCGCACGGCGGCTTGCTTGGCGCGCAGTGCCGGGTAGTTGTCCTGGGCCAGTTTCAGGGCCACCGGCAGGGTCAGGGGCCGGGGCAGCTGCGGCAGTTCGCGGGGCTGCTGCGCCCGGCTAGGCTGGCTCAGGGCCAGCAGCCCGGCCAGCAGCAAGCCTGGTCCGGCCAGCCGGCAGCCGCGAGAAAAAAAGGCAGAAGTCAGATTCATGCCCCAAACGTCCCCCAACCCTATTATACTGACATTAAAACTAAATTAAAAGTTATTAAAGCCTACTGGTAGCGAGCAGCCTACACGCCCTGGGCGGGCCGCAGGGGTAGCTGCACCTCGGCCACGGTGCCACCGCCAAGCCGGGGCCGCAGCTGCAGTTGCCCCTGGTGCAGCAGTATAATCCGCTGGGCCAGCGTCAGCCCGATGCCAAAACCGGGCACCTCGCCCACGGCGCGGCCCCTGGTGAGGGGCTGAAAGATGCGCTCCTGCTCGTCGGACGCAATACCGGGGCCCCGGTCTTCGATGAGCAGCCGCACGGTGGCGGGGCCTTCCATTTCTAGGCACAGCGTCACGGGCTGGCCACTGGAATACTTGGCGGCGTTATCCACGAGGTTGCCCAGGGCCGTGCGCAGCAGTTGCGCATTACCCAGCAACTGTGGCGTGTGGGGCTGCGCATCCACTTCGGGGCTGATGTCAAGGTCCACGGGCTGGCCGGGGTGCTGGTGCTGGGCGCTACTCACTACGTCGAGCAGTACATCGACCAGCTCCACGGGCTGGCCGTCGAGGGGGGTAGCGCTGTCCAGCCGGGCCAGGTAGAGCAAGCCGTTGGCTAGGGCCGTGAGTCGGTCCAGCCCCGCCACGGCCAGCCCGATGCCCTTCTTGAGGCTAGCCACCTCCGAATCGTAAGCCAGCGACGTTTCCAGCCAGCCTTTGATAGTCGTGAGCGGCGTGCGCAGCTCGTGCGAGGCGTGCGAGATGAAGGCCCGCTGGCTCTCGACCAGCTCTTCCTGGCGGGTTAGCAGGTCATTGAAGGCTGCCGCTAGAGTTCCGGCCTCGTCGCGCGGGTTTAGGGGCCGCAGCCGGAAGGGCTGCGCCCGCGCAGTATCAGCCCTCAGCTGCCGGAGCAGGAAATTTAGCGGCGCCAGCGCCCGCGTGGCAAAAAACAGCCCCAGCGCTGCCACCAGCGCCACGGCCGCCAGGTTGCCATATAGAAAAGAGTTAAAGAGCATTTGCTGCTGGGCGTAGCCTTCTTGGTCGTAGGCCGTGACTATGGCCACGTACTGCCCCTCGGCGTCGGGGCGGCGGTACGCCAGGGCTACCCCTTCTTTGGGATGCGCATGACCGGGGAGCTGGTAGGTAAAGCTCATCTGGCCCCGCTGCCGCACCCGCACCAGCAACCCAGCCGAGGGGGCGTAATCGGTGCCGGGGCTGGCGTAGAGGCGGCGGCCCGCCGGGGTATACACTTGCTCAGCCTGCTCGGGTAGTGAGGCCAGCATGCTACCGGCAATGGAGTCGTCGAGGGCCACAATCTGTCGCGTCACGGCCGCTTTGCGGGCTAGCCGCTCCACGAAGGAGTGGTGCCGAAACTGGGCCGTATTCACATAAACGTAGTACGAGAACGTTAGCAGCAGACCGCTGACCAGTGCCGCGAACCAAAGCAGGAGCTTGTGTTTTATCTGCATTGCCTAGCCCTGCAATAAGTACCCTGCGCCTACCACCGTGTGCAGGAGCTTCTGGCCGAAGCCCTTGTCAATCTTTTTGCGCAAAAAATTGATGTACACGTCGATGACGTTGGTATTGGTGTCGAAGTGCAGGTCCCACACTTTCTCGGCAATGTCGATGCGGCTCACGGTGCGGCCCTTGTTGGTCATCAGGTATTCGAGCAGCGAATACTCGCGGGTGGTGAGTTCAATGCGCTGGCCGGCGCGCGTCACGGTGCGCGCGTCAGTATCCAGCTCCAGGTCGGCCACGCGCAATACCGCGTGCAGCCCACCATAAGCCGCTCCCCGGCGCGCCAGGGCCCGGATGCGCAGCAACAGCTCCCGAAACTCGAAGGGCTTGGTGAGGTAATCATCGGCCCCCGCGCCGAAGCCGGTTTCCTTGTCCTGCAAGCCATCGAGCGCCGTGAGCAGCAGCACTGCCTGACGCGGAGAGTGTTGCTTGATGTAGCGGCACAGCTCAAAGCCATTCATTCCGGGCAGGTTCACGTCGAGCACCACGACGTCAAATGGCTGCTGGTCGAAGAGGCGCTGCCCAATCAGGCCATCAAACGCCACTTTGATATCGTAGCCCTCGCTTTCAATTCCCTTGCGAATGAACGAGGCCAGACTGGTTTCATCTTCTACGAGCAGAATAGTCATCGGGCAAAGGTGCGGCGAACTCGGCTAAGTTCAGCAGATTTTCCAGCCCCGGATTACTCTAGGAACCGCGCTACGCGGCAGGTACCGGGCCCAGAATTTCGCGCAGCTTGGTTTCTTCAAAAGGCAGTCCGTGCAGCGGGGCCAGCGGGCACAGGTCAGCGCCTCCCATGGCCCGGGGTAGCAGTCCCAATGCACTCAGGCACCAGTTTTTGCGAGCCCGCAACAGCCCAGCCTCAATCAATGAAGTACCTGAATAAGGACGATACGAGCCGTCCGGCGAGGCGATATGACGCAAAAAATTATTCATAACGGCCTGAGCCAGCGATTTACTTTGTGCGGCCGACCTGGCCGCTTCCCTATCCTTTACCACGCTGGACCTAGCCGCATTGCGGGTAACCACTCAGCGCATAGGCTTAAAGTGGCCTGAAAGATATGCCACTTTTTGGCATTATTGGCTTATCTTGCATCATGCATTCGTCTGACGAGCACTTCCTGGCAACCGTAGAGGCTCGGCTTCCGGATTGGTTCGGCACTCAGCCCGTGCTTTCCCGTAAGGAGCTGCTGGCGCGGGTGGCCACGCTGAACCCGACGCTTAAGCAGGCCACGCTCGACGTGTACCTGCATCGGCTGACCCAGCGCAACCAGCTGGCGCACGCGGGCCGGGGCGTATATGCCCTACCGGGTGGGGCCTTGGGAGCCGACTTCACCCCGACGGTGCCGCCGGAGCTGGCGAGCCTGTGGCAGGCCGTGGCGACCGAGTTATTCCTAAGCAGTGGCTGCGCGTGGACCACGCAGTGGCTGAACGACTTCGCCACCCACCAACTGATGCGCACGGTGCAGCTGGTAGAAGTGGAGCCCGAGGCGCTGCAATCAACTTACTACGCCCTGAAAGACCGGCTGGGGGGGCGCGTGTTTTTGCAGCCCGATGCCCGCGTGCTGGAGCTGTACGTGGCCGAAACCCCCGACGCCGTACTGGTGCTGCCGCTGGTGAGCCGCGCCCCCGTGCAGCGCGTGGCCGACGTGCCCGTGCCGCGCCTGGAGAAGCTGCTGGTGGACCTACTCAGCGACCCCACGCTATTTCCGGCCTACCAGGGCGAGGAGCTGCGCACCATTTACCGCACGGCCGCCCGCCAGTACCGGCTCGATGCCCGCACCTTGTTTTCCTACGCCAAGCGGCGGGGCAAAGCGCCGGCCCTGCGCGAGCTGCTGCTGGCCATGGGCCTCTCTTCGCTGCTTCCCACATGATTACGACGACTTCTTTTACCCGCGAGTGGATGATGGACCACTGCCAGCAGCGCCCCGGCCTGGACCCTTCCATCCTGGAGAAAATGATTCTGGCCCTCACCCTGGTCGAGCGGTTGGTCGAAACCGGGCTACCCTTCACATTTAAGGGCGGCACCTGCCTGGTGCTCGTGCTGGGCCAGGCCCGGCGCTTTTCCGTCGACGTGGATTTAGTTACCCAGGCCGAGCTGGCGGCCATTGAGGCGGCCCTGACGCAGGTTTGCGCGCAGCCCCCGTTTCGCTCGTTTGCCTACGACGCCACCCGCAGCCACAAGGACGATGTGCCGCGGGGCCACTATTACGTGTTCTACGACTCGGCCCTGGACCAGCAGCTGCTGGCCGAGCACCCGCAGCGGTCCATCGCCATCGATTTGCTGTTTGAGGAGCACAACTACCCGCAGGTGCTGCAAGTGCCGGTAGCCTCCCCCTTCCTGCACCAGGCGGGCGAGCCCCTGCGCGTAGCGGCCCCGAGCGTCGAATCCATCGCCGGCGACAAGCTCACGGCCTTTGCCCCGCGCACCACCGGCATTCTCTACGGCAAGGGCAAGGAGTTGGAAATCATCAAGCAGCTCTTCGACGTAGGGGTGCTCTTCGACCAGGTGCAGGACGTAGCCACCGTGGCCGAGTCGTTTGCCGCCACCGTGGCCAAGGAGCTGCGCTACCGCCACCTGACCGAAACCAGCGCGGCCGATGTGCTGGTAGACGCCCTGCAAACGGCCCTGCTGCTGGCCCAGATGAAACTCAACCGGGCCCCGGCCAAGGAACTGGCCCCGGCCGAGCTGCGCCGGGGCATTGCCGGCTTCCGCAACTTCGTTATCGACGGGGCGTTCCGCGAAGACCAAGCCGTGGCCGCCGCCGCCCGCGTGGCCCATCTCGCAGCCCGGCTGCTCACCCAGGACTATTCCCCCTTACCCCGGCCAGTGCCCGGCGCTGACCCGCGCACCTTCTTCGTGCCGCATCCCGACTTCAACTACCTCAACAAGCTGCGCTCGGTGCCGGGAGACGCACTGTTCTACTGGCACCACACGGTGGTCCTGCTGGAAGGGCACGGAAGCCTGGCGTGGCTGGTTGCGTAAAACCAAGCGCACCCAAGCTGGTAGAGCCAGAGTTCCCATTAAATAACGCCGGGCAGCTAACGCCTTAGTTGAAGTTTTTACCTTATGGTCCGGTTGCAGTAGCTATTTGGCTTGCCGTATTTTCAGGTAACGGGCAACCACCCTGCGGCAGGCCGCATGACGTGGGCCAAGATTGAGCGTCTGACCGAGATGGTGTAGCAACTGCCCACCGTGGACCCCACACAGGGCGACCTGCGCCGCAACAACGTGTTCATCGTCGGGGCCCGCACGGGAAATCCCTGACGTATCAGCTGTCCGCGACGCCCCCCCTGCCTAGCAACTAAAGGCCAATGGGGTGCGTTAATCGGCCAGAATCCCGGCCCCAAAATCCCGGCCTTATACCCGGATTCGCTACCTTTGCCAGCACATGCGCCTGCTAGCCCTGTTTTTTGCCTTCTACTTCGCCTGCCTCTCGTGCCTTTCCTGCACGGACGAAGTACCTGCGTGCAAAGACCAGCTGCAAACCACCGTGGCCGCTTCGCACTCCGACTGCGGGGCCGGCGCGCTGGGCGACTGGTGCTCGCCGCTGTGCCAGTGCCACTGCTGCGGTGGGGCCCTGGTGCCCCTGCCCCTGGCAAACCAGGTGGTGTATTCGCCGCCCGCCGAGTGGGCCACCAGCCTCCGGCACGGCCGGCTGGTCGTGGCTGCCCCGACGCGGGCGCTCGGGTCCGTGTGGCAGCCGCCCCAGGCCTAACCCTTCCCCTTTTTTC
This sequence comes from Hymenobacter sp. GOD-10R, assembly GCF_035609205.1. NCBI lineage: Bacteria > Pseudomonadati > Bacteroidota > Cytophagia > Cytophagales > Hymenobacteraceae > Hymenobacter > Hymenobacter sp. GOD-10R. The sequence continues at coordinate 121,104 of NZ_CP141185.1, read as the reverse complement.
CTGCTGACCACCTTCTTCGGGTGGCCCGTCGCCGCGCGTGACGGGCAATTTGGCGCTTGGCGCTGAATCGGTTATGCCCCTGTTGCTCCCGCCGCCCGTGCCGGAGCCAGCGGGCCGCAGGGTTTCACGGAAGCGTTAGACCTAACCCCAACCAGCGGATGTTCGACCGGCTGATTCATTTTTCCATTCACAACAAGCTCATCATCGGGCTGCTGACCCTGGCCCTGGTGGCCTGGGGCGGCTACTCGCTCAGTCGGCTGCCGATTGACGCGCTGCCCGACATTACCAGCAACCAGGTCGTGGTCTATACGGTGGCCCCCTCGCTGGCCGCCCAGGAGATTGAGCGGCTGGTATCTTTTCCCGTGGAGCAGGCCATGGCCACCATCCCCGGGCAGGTCGAGGTGCGCTCCTTTTCCCGCTTCGGCCTCTCGGTGGTCACCGTCGTGTTCGAGGACCAGACCGACATTTACTGGGCCCGCACGCAGGTTTCGCAGCGGCTGCAGGAGGCCGAAAGCCAGATTCCGGCCGGCACGGGCCGCCCCGAGCTGGCCCCGCTCAGCACCGGCCTGGGCGAGGTGTACCAGTACCTGGTGCGCGCCAAGCCGGGCTTCGAGAAGAAGTATAACACCACCGAGCTGCGAACCATTCAGGACTGGATAGTGCGCCGGCAGCTGCTGGGCACGCCCGGCGTGGCCGACGTGAGCAGCTTCGGCGGGCTGCTCAAGCAGTACGAAGTGGCCCTGGACCCCGAGCGCCTGCGCTCGCTGGGCGTCACCGTCAACGAGGTGTACCAGGCCGTGGCCAGCAACAACCAGAACGCCGGCGGGGCCTACCTCGACCAGAACCCCACGGCCGCCTTCATCCGCACCGAAGGCCTGGCCACCTCGCCGGCCGACATCGGCAACATCGTCGTCCGCAGCACGAGCACCGGCCTGCCCGTGCTCGTGCGCGACGTCGCCGAAGTACGCTACGGCGCGGCCGTGCGCTACGGGGCCATGACGCTGAACGACCAAGGCGAAGTGACCGGCGGGCTGGTGCTCATGCTCAAGGGGGCCAACGCGGCCGAAGTCATCCAGGACGTGCAGAAGCGCATGGCCACCATCCGCAAAACGCTGCCCGAGGGCGTGAGTGTCGAGCCCTTTTTGGACCGCTCGAACCTGGTGGACCGCGCCATTCATACGGTAAGCAAGAACCTGCTGGAAGGGGCCCTGATTGTGGTGTTCGTGCTGGTGCTGTTTCTGGGCAACTGGCGCGCCGGCCTGGTGGTGGCCTCGGTCATTCCGCTGGCCATGCTCTTTGCCGTGAGCATGATGCGCCTGTTCGGCGTGTCGGGCAACCTGATGAGCCTGGGCGCAATTGACTTCGGGCTGATTGTGGACGGGGCCGTCATCATCGTCGAGGCCATCATTCACCGCCTGCACGGCGGGCAGTTGCAGGTGCCGGGCAACCGCCTGAGCACCGAGCAGATGAACGACGAAACCTACCACGCGGCCAGCAAAATCCGCTCCTCGGCCGCGTTCGGGGAAATTATCATCCTCATCGTGTACCTGCCGCTGCTGGCCCTGGCCGGCATTGAGGGCAAGATGTTCCGGCCCATGGCCGAAACCGTGGCCTTCGCCATTCTCGGGGCGTTTATCCTGAGTTTGACCTACGTGCCGATGATGTCGGCGCTGGCCCTGAGCCGCTCGACGGAGAACAAAAAGACCTTTTCCGACCGGATGATGGACTTTTACACCCGCCTCTACCACCCGCTGCTCAAGGGGGCGCTGCGCCACCAGGCGGCGGTGCTGCTCACGGCGGCGGGCCTGCTGGTGGGCGGCTTTTTCCTGTTTCGCACCTTGGGCGGCGAGTTCATCCCGACCCTGAGCGAAGGGGACTTTGCGGTGGAGATGCGCGTGCTGACCGGCTCCTCGCTGAGCTACACCATTGAGCAGGCCCAGAAAGCCGGCGGCATCCTCAAAAAGCAGTTTCCCGAAGTCAAGGAGGTCGTGGCCAAAATCGGGGCCGGCGAGATTCCCACCGACCCCATGCCGGTGGAAGCAGCCGACCTGATGATTATTCTCAAGGACCAGAAGGACTGGACCTCGGCCCCTAACCGCGAGGAGCTGGCCGATAAGATGGCGAAGGCTTTGAGCGTGATGCCGGGCGTGACCTTCGGCTTCCAGCAGCCCATTCAGATGCGCTTCAACGAGCTGATTTCGGGGGCCAAGCAAGACGTGGTGCTCAAGATTTACGGGGAGGACCTGCAGCAGCTGGCCGACTACGCCCAACAGGCCGGCCGGCTCGTGCGCCAGGTGCAGGGGGCCGCAGACGTGTACGTGGAGCAGGTCACCGGCCTGCCCCAAATCGTGGTGGCGCTCGACCGCAACCGCCTCGCCCAGTTCGGCCTCAACGTCTCGGACGTGAACCGCACCGTGCAAACGGCCTTCGCCGGCGAAACCGCCGGGCAGGTGTTCGAGCAGGAACGCCGGTTTGATTTGGTGCTGCGCCTGCGCCAGGATTTGCGCAAGGACATCAACAGCGTGCGCCGCCTTTTCATTGCCGCTCCCAACGGCCGCCAGGTGCCCCTGGAGCAGGTGGCCAATGTCGAGCTGCGCGAAGGCCCCAACCAGATTCAGCGCGACGACGCCAAGCGGCGCATCAGCGTGGCCTTCAACGTGCGGGGCCGCGACGTGGAAACCGTCGTAAAGGAACTACAGGGGAAAATAGACCGCCAGCTCAAGTTCGCCCCCGGCTACTACACCACCTACGGCGGCCAGTTCGAGAACCTGCGCCAGGCCACCGACCGCCTGAGCGTGGCGGTGCCCGTGGCGCTGGTGCTGATTTTCGTGCTGCTGTTTTTCACCTTCCGCTCCTTCAAGCAGTCGGTGATGATTTTCACGGCCATTCCGCTCTCGGCCATCGGTGGCATCGCGGCGCTGTGGCTGCGCGGGATGCCGTTCAGCATCTCGGCCGGCGTGGGCTTCATCGCCCTTTTTGGGGTGGCCGTGCTCAACGGCATCGTGCTCATTGGCTACTTCAACCAGCTCAAGGCCGAAGGCGTGACCGACCTGATGGAGCGCATTCTGCGCGGCACCGAAGTACGCCTGCGCCCAGTGCTCATGACCGCCACCGTGGCATCGCTCGGCTTCCTGCCCATGGCCCTGGCCACCTCGGCCGGGGCCGAAGTGCAGCGCCCGCTGGCCACCGTGGTCATCGGCGGGCTGGTGTCGGCCACGCTGCTCACGCTGCTGGTGCTGCCGGTGCTCTACGCCCTTTCGGAACGTGTTAAAGCTGGCGGCCCACCGGTTGAATCGCCGCCCGAAACCGCCCCGATGGCTTCCGCGAAGAGCCTGCCCGTGGCCTCAGTACTGCTGTTGCTTCTGCTCGGCCTGCCCCTGCTGGGCCGGGCGCAGGGTTCGCTCAACGCCGCGCAGGCCGTGAGCCAGGCCCTGCAAACCAACGGCACGGTGCTGGCCGGCACCCGGGCGCTGGAAGCCCAGCAGGCCATTCGCCGCACGGCCTACGACTTCGGCCGTACCACGCTCACCGGCAGCTACGGGCAGTACAACTCCCAGAACCGCGACAACCAGTTCACCCTCACCCAGTCGCTGGCCCTGCCCGGCGTGTACCGCAGCGCCGCCGGCCTGGCCGACGCCCGCATTGCCGGGCAACAGGCCCAGCTGGCGCAGGTGCAGGCCGAATTGCGCCGGCAGGTGCGCCTGAGCTACGAGCAGGCCGTGCACGCCCGCCATCGCCTGCGGGTGCTGCGCGGGCAGGACAGCCTCTACTCGGAATTCCTGCGCTCGGCCAACCTGCGCTTCAAAACCGGCGAGGCGGCCCGCCTCGAACCCGCCACGGCCCTGGTGCAGCAGGGCGAAGTTCGCACCCAGCTGCGGGCGGCCCGCACCGACTTCCGGGTAGCCCAGCGCCAGCTGCAGGCGCTGCTGCAAGTGCCGGCCGCCGTAGCCCTGGCCGACAGCGTGCTGCGGCCGCTCACGCTGCTGGGGGCTGCCCAACTCGCCGACACTGCGGCCCCGGCCCTGGCCGACACGCTGCTCCAGCGTACCAACCCGCAGGCGCGGGTGCTGGCCCAGCAGGTAGCCGAGCGGCGGGCCGAAACCCGCGTGGCGCAGGCGGCCGGGCTGCCCGAATTCACCGTGGGCTACTTCAACCAGAGTATCATTGGCTACCAGCGCCTCGACGCGGCCGGCACGGAGCGCTACTTCGGCGGGGGCTCCCGCTTTCAGGGCGTGCAGGCTGGCGTGGCCGTGCCGCTGTGGCGGCGGCCCCAGAAAGCGCGGGTGCAGGCCGCCCGCCTGCAGGAGCAGGTAGCCCAGGCCGGCTACGAGCGCTACCGGGCCGAGCTGGCCGGCCAGCTCGATGAACTGCTGCTGCGGCGCACCGAGCAGCAGCAGCGCCTGGCCTACTTCGAAAGCACGGCCTTGCCGCAGGCCACGGTCATCACCCGCCTGTCCACCATTGCATACAAAGCGGGCGAAACCGGCTACTCCGAATACCTGCTCAACCTGGAGCGCGCCCGCCGCCTGCGCCTCGACTACCTCGACGCGCTGCTGCAACACAACCAGACCGTTATCGAGCTGGAATTCCTGCTGGGCAGCCAGTAGCCCGGCCCGCGCCGCGCGCCGCCTTTTCCCTTCAACTTCAGAATCATCATGCGCTATATCCCCCTCTCCCTGGTGCTGCTCGGCCTGCTAAGCGGCTGCGGCTCCCCGGAAGCCCCCACGGAAAAAGAAGAAACGACCGCCGCCGCGCCCGGCGGGGAAGCGGCCGAGAAAGGCCCCGCCGACCGCGTCACGCTCACCACTGCCGAGCAGCAGGTGGGCGGCGTGCGCCTGGGCAGCATCACCCAGCGCCCCATGAGCGGGGGGCTGAAAGTGAACGGCGTGCTCGACGTGCCGCCCGAAAATCTGGTATCGGTCAGCGCCCCGCTCGGTGGCTTCGTGGACCGGACCGACCTGCTGCAGGGCTCGCGGGTGCGCGCCGGCCAGGTGCTGGCCGTCATCCGCAACCCCGATTTCGTGCAGCTGCAGCAGGACTACCTCGAAACCCGCAGCCAGCTTAAGCTGGCTCGCGCCGAGTACGAGCGGCAGGGCGAGCTTTACCGGCAGGAGGTCGCGCCCCAGAAGAACTTCCAGCGCGCCCAGGCCGAGTACGAGGCTCTGCAAGTGAAAACCAACGCCCAGGCCGCCCGCCTGCGCCTGGCCGGCCTGCCCATCGGCGGGGCCATCGTGAGCACGGCCACGCTGCGCGCGCCCAAGGGCGGCTTCGTGAAGGCCGTGAACGTGAGCATCGGCCAGAGCGTGACCCCCACCGATGTGCTGTTTGAAATCGTCAACCCCGAGCACCTGCACGTGGAGCTGACGGTGTTTGAGAAGGACATTCCGCAGGTGAAAGAGGGCCAACTGGTGCGCTTTTCCCTCGGCAACGACTCCCTCAGCCGCGAGCGCACCGCCCACGTCTACCTCATCAGCAAGTCCATCAGCTCCGAGCGCACCGTGCGCATCCACGCCCACCAGGACCGCGAGGACGAGCAGCTGCTGCCGGGCACCTTCGTGCGGGCCGTTATTGAAACCAACCGCGTCACCGTGCCCACGCTGCCGGAAAAAGCGGTGGTGCAGTACGGCGCCCAGTCCTACGTGTTCGTGGCCGCCGATTCGGCCGCCGCGGCCGGCCGGGCCACCTACCGTCTCGTGCCCGTGACGCGGGGCGTGAGCGAAGACGGCTACACCGAGTTTCACCTGCCGGCAGCCGAACAGGGCAAACCGCTCCGCTTTGTCGTAGAGGGAGCTTACGCCCTGCTCGGCAAGCTCAAAAACGCCGAGGAGGAAGAATAATACCCTATTCAAAATGGCCAAGAAACACACCAACAGCAGCCGGAAAATCGCGGGCATCAAGCTGCCTGCCCGCATGAAAATAGATAGTTTAAAAACGTCTATCAGGCGGGCTTTTATCAACACCATCGTCCCAGAAGTCCGGCCCACGGCCGCCGAAGAGGCAGCTTGGCGAGTGCAATTGGGCATTGCCCCATTAGCAGTTGATAGCATCGGCTGCATGTACTGCGGCCAACCCGCCACGCAATTCGACCATTTCCGAAACTTAACTGCGACGGACGGCCGCCCCACTGGCTACATCACAGACATCTATAACCTAGTGCCGTGCTGTAGTACCTGCAACAGCTCTAAGGCGGGTACGCGCTGGAAAACATGGATGACGGGTAATGCCGCCAACGCGCCCAATAAACGACTTAGCGCAACCGAACTGGCAGACAGAGTGGCGGTGCTGGACCGGTTTGAGGTGTGGTCAACGCCGCTAGCGACGCAGCTCGATGTGCTGGCCCTTGTTGGAGTAACCGAATGGCAGCAGTACGAAGCTGATGTTGCCGCCGTGGTCGTGCTACTGCAAGCCGCTCGCCAACGCAGCGACCAGTTTCACCTTCGCTTGCAGCAGGCTTACGCCGAGGCGCTGATGCCGACCGTGCAGCTAAACCCAGCCGCTGCAAGCCCGACAGAGCTTCACTAACCATCAAGTTTTGTCCTTACCCTTTCTCACGTGCCTGCTACTATGCCTGAACCTACTTCTTCTAACACCGATGAGCCGTTGAACACGGCCAAGCAGGCGCAGCCCGAAAACGTGGGCGCGCTCAGCCGCGACCAGCTCACGCCCGAAGCCGCCGCCGCGCCCCAGGGCCACGACGTGCCGGGCCACGACCACGCCCCCGCCGACGACGAGGACCACGCCGGCCATGACCACGACCCCGGTGAGTTGGACATAGACGACGACGAGCACGACCACGGCCCGGCCGACAACAACCCCTACCTGGTGCCCGGCATCAGCTTCGCGCTGCTACTCATTGGCATCGCGCTGGACTACTACAAAGTGGGCTTTTTCAGCGGGTACGTGCGCCTGGCCTGGTACGGGCTGGCCTTCGTGCTGGTGGGCTGGAAGGTGGTGAAAGCCGCCGTGCTCAGCATTCCCAGCGGCAACATCTTCAACGAGTTTCTGCTCATGAGCCTGGCCACGCTCGGGGCCTTTGCCATTGGTGAGTACCCGGAGGGCGTGGCCGTGATGCTGTTCTATACCGTGGGCGAGCTGTTTCAGGACGCGGCCGTGAACCGCGCCAAGCGCAGCATCCGGGCCCTGCTCGAAATTCAGGCCACCGAAGTGACGGTGGTGCGCGACGGCAAACCGCTCGTGCTCGACCCCAAAGCGGTGCAGGTGGGCGACGTGATGGAAGTGCGGCCCGGCGAGAAAGTAGCCCTCGACGGGACGCTCAACACCACGGCCGCCAACTTCAACACCGCCGCGCTCACCGGCGAATCAGCTCCCCAAACCAAGCAGCCGGGCGAGGCCGTGCTGGCCGGCATGATTAACCTGGAATCCCTGATTCAGGTGACTGTAACGGCGGCTTTCAAAGACACCAAGCTCTCGAAAATCCTGGCCATGGTGCAGGACGCGGTGGGCCGCAAGGCCAAAACCCAGCAGTTCATCACCAAGTTTGCCAAAATCTACACGCCCATCGTGGTGGGGCTGGCCGTGCTGCTCATCGTGGTGCCCTACTTCGTGGTGGGCGACTACGTGTTCCGCGACTGGCTCTACCGGGCGCTGGTGTTTCTGGTCATTTCCTGCCCCTGCGCGCTGGTTATCAGTATCCCGCTGGGCTACTTCGGCGGCATCGGCGCGGCTTCCAAAGCGGGCATCCTCTTCAAGGGCTCCAACTTCCTCGACGTGCTGCGCGAAATCGACACGGTGGTAATGGACAAGACCGGCACGCTCACCCAGGGCATATTTGCCGTGCAGCAGGTGCAGCCGGCGGCCGGCACCACCCCCGAGCAGCTGCTGCGCCTGGTGGGGGCACTGGAAACCAAATCGACGCACCCCATCGCCAAGGCGGTGGTGGCCCACGTCGGGGCGGCCGCGGCGGGCGTGCCCGTCGATAACGTGGAAGAAATCGCCGGCCACGGCCTGCGCGGCAAGGTGGACGGCCGCGACGTGCTGGCGGGCAACACCAAGCTGCTGGCCAAGTTCAACGTGGCCTACCCGGCCGAAGTCGACCAGGTGGTGGACAGCATCGTGGTGGCGGCCGTGAACGGCCAGTACGCCGGCTACCTCACCGTGGCCGACGCCCCGAAAGAGGACGCGGCCCGCGCCGTGCAGGAGTTGAAAGCCGACGGCATCACCAAGCTGGTCATGCTCTCCGGCGACAAGGACAGCATCGTGCAGCGCGTAGCCAAAGAACTGGGCATCACCGAAGCCCACGGCGGGCTGCTGCCCGAAGACAAGGCCAAATACGTGCAGCAGTACCTCACCGAGGGCCGTAAGCTGGCCTTCGTGGGCGACGGAGTGAACGATGCCCCGGTGGTGGCGCTGGCCGACGTGGGCATTGCCATGGGCGGGCTGGGCTCGGATGCCACCATCGAAACGGCCGACGTGGTGATTCAGACCGACCACCCCAGTAAGATTGCCACCGCCCGCCGCATCGCCCGCGCCACCCACAACGTGGTCTGGCAGAACATCTGGCTGGCCTTTATCGTGAAGGGCATCGTGCTGGCACTGGGGGCCGGCGGCGTGGCCACCATGTGGGAAGCCGTGTTTGCCGACGTGGGCGTGGCCCTGCTGGCCATTCTCAACGCCGTGCGGATTCAGCGCATGGACTTCACCAGCAAAGCAGCAAGCGCCAAACCATAGGCCATCAGGCACTCACTGAAGCACGAAACATGAAGCTTCCACCCTTTTTACTGGTCCTGCTGCTCGGTGTCAGCCTGTTCATCGGCAGCTGCAACTCCAAGCACGACACTGATAAGCACGAGTTGGAGGTGCACGCCGGCGCGAAGCCCAAGCCGGCTCCCGTGGCCGCGCCCCCGGCCCTGGGCGACACCCTGCGGCTGCTCGCGCAGCAGCTCGATACGGTGCGCCGCCTCGGGTGCTGGGACGAGGACTTTGCCCGCTTGATGAGCGTGCACCACGCCGGAGCCCAGCGCCTGGCCGCGGTAGAAGTCGCCAGTGGCAAAGATTCCACCCTGCGCGCCCTGGCCCAGCACGTGCTCAAAGGGCATGAGCGCGACAACCACGTGCTGACGCTGGCCCTGACCCGGCAGCCGCCGGCGGGCCAGGAGTACCGGCCGGGCAACGCCCGGGACCCGTTCGTGCGCCGCATCACGGCCGCGCTGGCTCCCCTGCGCCAGCCGCCGCCCCTGCCCGGCACCGTCGATGCCGATTTTGCCACGCTTATGCAGGTGCACCACCAAACCGGGGTGGCCCTGGCCCAAACGGAGCTGGCCTTTGGCAAGGACGCGGAAGTGAGAAACGCCGCCCGCCAGATTGTGCGCGACGAGCAGGCCGAAATCAAGCAGTACCAGCGCTGGCTCAAGACCCACGCGGCAACTCCTATTCCCTAACACTTTAACCTGCTGCTTCTATGCTGCTTACGATTCCCACCGCCGTCACGCCACCCTGGTCCACCATGCTGGGCTTCTCGCTGCTGCCGGCCGTGGTCATGATTGCCGGCGCCGCCCTGGCCGTGTGGCGGGCCCCGGGCCCGAAGCTGCGCAGCGCCATTCTGCACTTCGCGGCGGGCGTCATCTTCTCGGTTGTGGCCGTCGAGCTGCTGCCCGACATTGTGCAGCACCACGCACCCTACGAAGTGGCGCTGGGCTTCGGGCTGGGCGTGGCCACCATGCTGGGGCTGCGCTACTTCACCCAGCGCCTCGAAAAGAAAGAGGAGCCCGGAGAAGCCGGCAATGAGCCAGCGGCTGGCGCTAGTGCTACGGCGCTACCCGGCGCGGCCTCCCTACCTTGGGGCCTGCTGGTGGCCATCGGCATCGATATTCTCATTGACGGACTGCTGCTGGGCATCGGCTTTGCGGCGGGTGCGAAGGAAGGCACCCTGCTGGCCATTGCCCTCACCATCGAGCTGCTGTCGCTGGGCCTGGCCACGGCCATTGAGTTGCGGCAGGACGGCCACGGCAAGGGCCGGGCCGTCGCGATTGTGGCCGGCACTTCGCTCATGCTGCTGGTCGGGGCGGGCATCGGCACCACGGTGCTGCGCGGGGCCACCGGCAATATGCTGGAAATCGTGCTTTCCTTTGGCCTGGCCGCGCTGCTGTTTCTGGTCACCGAGGAGCTGCTGACCGAAGCGCACGAGGAAACCGAAACTCCGCTGCTCACGCTGGCCTTTTTCGTGGGCTTTCTTCTGTTTCTGATTCTGGGCATGGTTGCCTGACCCACCCTTTTCGAATACGCTACGCATGCACACCGCCAAAATTGACCTGACCCTGGAGCCCACCGGCCGCCACCTGGCTTTCTCGAAGGAAATGCTGGAAGTCGCCCACGTTTTTCGCCGCGTCGGGGGCGAAGCCTCCACCTGGCAGCGAGTTGCCGTTAATGCCCGCTCACCCTTCCTTGACAACGATGCGTTTGCGCCCGGCACCTTGCTGGAATACTACGTGCAGCACGAAACCCAGCAGGGCGAGCCGGAAGCCCGCAGCCACATAGTCAGCACCACCGCAGCCTAATGTTGTTGGGTCAGCGTCCCCCTGTTTTCACCAGGCAGCGCCTATGCGCCGCGCTGCACAAAGCGGCATATCCCGTGCTCTTGGCAGGCGGCCTGCTGTTGGGCAGCTGCCGCAGCGGCCCCGAGGAACCGGCCGACATTCACGCGGCCGGGCCCCCGGCCACCATGATGGCCGCCCTGCACACTATGGCCGCGCATTCCAAGGCCCTGCCGCCCGGTACCGACCTGGACCTGTACTTTGCCCGGCTCATGCGCGAAAACCACCGCGCCGCCGTGGCCATGTCCGCCCTGGAACTGCAGCAGGGCCACGACCCGGAACTGCGGCGCATTGCGCAGGACATTCACCAGGCCCACCAGCAACTCATTTTCGGCCTCGACTCGGCCATTCGGCGCATCCGGGCCCAGCCCCCCGCGTTTCCCACGCACACCATGCAGTCGGACGAGCTAGCGAAATTGCTGGAGGCGGCCACCAATGGTCTGCATCCGGCGGCCCATCGCAGCATCGCCAAGGTAGAAGCTGGCCCCGACTCTCTCAACCACCACCACACCCCCAAGCAGGAAGATGCCGGCACCGGTAGCATCGACCACGACTACGCCGCCCTGCTCATACCCCACCACCAGAACTCCATCACGCTGGCCCACGCCGAGCTGGAGCTGGGCCGTGACGAGGGTCTGCAAAAAATAGCCTTTCTTGTCCTGAAAGACCAGCAGCGAGAAATTGAACTGGTGCGGGCGGGGCGGCAGCATCCTAACCAAGCTAAGCCTTGATGTTGGCGTTACCCTTGCAGGGTATGTCCCTGGCTTATCAGCTTCCGGCGACGTCACAATGACTCACCTCTGAGGAATTCCCCACAGGTGCGTCCGATGGGTTAACGCACCGACTTCGCCAGCTTATCCAGCGCCGCTTTGAACTCGGGCGTGTCGTACTCCGCCATGCCGTCGTGGCGGGCTGCCACCTGCCCGTCAGGGCCGAGGATGACGGTGGAAGGGATGGAGTTGGAATCGAACGGGGCGGGCAGATTGCCGGTGCGCAGGTACACGGGGAAGGTGTAGCCCTGGGCCTGTACGAACTTGCGGGCTTTGGCCGTGTCGTCGTCGAGCGAGAGCATCACGAAGGCCACTTTCGAGTGGTCGACCTTCTTGTACAGCGCTTCGATGCCGGGCATCTCGGCGCGGCAGGGCGGGCACCAGCTGGCCCACAGGTTCACGAATACCACCTTGCCTTTCAGGTCGCTCAGGTTCACGGGCTTGCCGTCGAGGGTGACCATCGGCAGATTGTGCGGGTAGGCGGGACTGCCGGTGAGCAGCACGGGCATTTCGGTGGTAGACTTGACGGGCCCGGCAGCGTTCCAGAGGCCGGTGGCCAGCAGGCCGCGCTGCATGGCCCCGAGTACGAGGGGGCGCAACGGAGTGAGCAGAACCAAAGCAAACAGTACTATTGGCAGCCAGGAGGTGAGATTCTTGCGGGTCATTGCCGGCCAATGAATAATTGAACTGAAAATCCGTAGTGATATTTATGCTGCCGGAATGGGGACGGAGGCAGTAAAAAAATACACTTGCGGGAACAAATGTAAGGACAACACTTGTATGAATGAACAAATGTTCATAAGTTTGTACGAGTTATGACTGCAGCTACCGCTCCTTCCGTTGATATGGGCCTCTCCGTCGAGAAGATGGAGAAGGTGGCCTTCATTCTCAAAACCACGGCCCACCCCACGCGCATCGCCATTGTGCAGCTGCTGGCCGCTCACGATGGTCTCTCGGTGACCGATATCAGCGAGCGGCTGAACGTGGAGCAAAGCCTGCTTTCCCACCACCTCTCGGGCATGAAGCTCAAGGGCATTCTGAGCAGCCACCGCGACGGCAAAAACATCTTCTATTCCCTGAAAATGCGCGAGGTCATCGACGTGATACAGTGCCTGGCCGCGTGCACTTTCCTGTAAAGAGCGCGGCTTTTTTTTGCTGCAACACATGAACAAACTATCATAATTTCATACGTTTCCTCCCACCCGCCATGCTCCATTACTTCGGCTACTTTGCCGCCATCTTCATTGGCCTCTCGCTCGGCATCATGGGCGGGGGCGGCTCCATCCTCACCGTGCCGGTGCTGGTGTACCTGATGGGCGTAAGCCCGGTGCTGAGCACGGCGTACTCGCTGTTTGTGGTCGGCAGCACGTCGGTAGTCGGCGCGTCGGGCTACTTCCGCAAGGGGCTGGTGTCGCTGAAAACCGCCATCGTCTTTTTGATTCCTTCCCTCATGGCGGTGTTTGCGGTGCGCAAGGTGCTCATGCCGGCTATTCCGCACGAGTTGTTCACGGTGGGCGGCATCGTCTTCACCAAAGACCTGCTGGTGCTCGTGGCCTTCGCGGTGCTGATGGTGGTGGCGGCCACCTCCATGATTCGCAGCAAACAGGCTGAAGAAGTACTCGATGAGGAGCTGCACCACAAGCATAAATTCAACTATCCGCTCATTCTCACCATTGGCCTAGTGGTGGGCACGCTCACGGGCTTCGTGGGCGCGGGCGGCGGCTTCCTCATCATTCCGGCCCTGGTGCTCGGGGCGCGCCTGCCCATGAAGCTGGCCGTGGGCACCTCGCTGGCCATCATTGCCCTGAACTCGCTCATCGGCTTCACCGGCGATTTGAGCGCGGGCACCCCCATCGCCTGGTCGTTTCTGCTGGGTTTCCTGGCCTTTGCCCTCGGCGGCATCGTGCTGGGCACCTACCTGGCCCGCTTCATTCCGGGCGCTAAGCTCAAGCCGGCCTTCGGCTGGTTCACGCTGGCCATGGGCACGTTCATTCTGACCAAAGAGCTGCTGTTTCACCACGTTTAATCAATCAATTACCGCTTTTCCGCTCCCGTTTCTTTCACCCGTTTTTTCGTTGCCAACCATGAAAATCGAACAGTTTGAAGACAAGGGCCTGGCCCACTTCTCCTACGCCATCCTCAGCGAGTGCGCCCGCGAAATCGTCCTCATCGACCCGGCCCGCAACCCGCAGCAATACTACGACTACGCCAAGGCCAACGAGGCCAAAATCGTGGCCGTCATCGAAACCCACCCCCACGCCGACTTCGTGTCGTCGCACCTGGAAATCGCGCAGGCCACCGGGGCCGTTATCCGCGTGAGCCAGCTGCTCGGGGCCGATTATGCCCACGAGGGCTTCGACGAAGGCCAGGAGTTCACCGTCGGCAAACTCACCTTCCGGGCCCTGAACACGCCCGGCCACTCGCCCGATTCGCTCAGCATCGTCCTCAGCCGCGAGGGCAAGGACGTGGCCGTGTTCACCGGCGATACGCTCTTCATCGGCGACGTGGGCCGGCCCGACCTGCGCGAAAAGGCCGGCAACGTGACCGCCAAGCGCGAAGAGTTGGCCAAGCAGATGTACCACAGCCTACGCGAGAAGCTGATGCCGCTGGCCGCCGACGTACTGGTGTACCCCGCCCACGGCGCGGGCTCACTCTGCGGCAAGGCCCTGAGCGGGGCCAACAGCAGCAGCATCGGGGCCGAGAAAATCGGCAACCCCATGTTGCGCCCCATGAGTGAGGAGGAGTTCGTAAAAGAGCTGCTGGCCGACCAGCCGTTCATTCCCAAATACTTCGGCTACGACGTGGCCCTGAACAAGGCCGGCGCGCCTGCCTACGCGCCGAGTGTGCAGCAGGTGCAGCGCCTAGCCCCCGGCACGGCACTGGAAGCGGGTGCGGTCATCATCGACTCCCGCCCCGAAGCTGAGTTCAAAAAAGGCCACGTGGACGGCGCTATCAACATCCAGCAGGGCGGCAAGTTCGAAACCTGGCTGGGCTCCATCGTGGGGCCGGAAGAGTACTTCTACCTCATTGCCCCCGACGAGGCGACGCTGGAAGACCTGATTCAGAAAACCGCCAAAATCGGTTACGAGCCGCTGATTAAAGGCGCGCTGGTAGGCACACCGGCCACCGAGGCCACCCTGCCGGTGCTAGACGTGCCGGCCTTCCGCGAGCACCCGGAAAACTACACCATCGTGGACATCCGCAACCGAGTGGAGCACCGCGACGAGCCCATTTTCGCGGGGTCTATCAACATTCCGCTGCCCGAGCTGCGCGAGCGGGCCGGCGAGATTCCGACCGATAAGCCGGTGGTGGTGCACTGCGCCGGCGGCTACCGCTCGGCCGCCGGCAGCAGCATCGTGGCCGATGCCCGGCCCGGCACCGAAGTGCTCGACTTGAGCGAGGCCGTGAAGTCCTTCCAGTTGGCTTCGGCGGCCCACTAATCCCTTTGACGGGTTGGCTCCGGCAGCCGTGCCGGGGCCCCTATCCGCTCATTCTCAAGCTTTCCTTTTCCCTCCCACTCAAATTCCTCCGCCATGTTCGGTTTCAATAAAACTTCCGCCCCTGCTTTTCAAAACCTGACGCCCGCGCAGTTTGCCGAGGGCCTGCGCCAGCCCAGCGCGGTGCTCGTGGACGTGCGCCGGCCCGACGAATTCGCCGCCGGCCACCTGCCCGGCGCGGTCAACATCGAAGTCACCGCGCCCGATTTCGGCCAACGCGTGGCGGCCCTCGACAAAACCAAGCCCACTTACGTGTACTGCCGCAGCGGCGCGCGCTCGGCCAACGCGGCCGGCCAGCTCACCACCGCCGGTTTCGCGCAGGTCAGCAACCTGCTCGGCGGCGTGATGGATTGGCCAGGGCAACTGACGACTAAATAATTAAGCCTCTTCATTTCGACTTCTGTTTTCATGCTTGAACTCCTGCAACAACCCTGGCCCTGGTACGTGGCCGGCCCTTTGATTGGCCTCACGGTGCCCGCGCTGCTGCTCGTGGGGAATAAGGCGCTGGGCATCAGCTCCTCGCTGCGCCACGTGTGCGCGGCCTGCGTGCCGGCCGGCATTCCCTTTCTGACTTATAACTGGCGGGCCGAAATCTGGAACTTGGTGTTCGTGCTCGGCATCGCGCTGGGTGGCTTCATCGGCTACCGCCTCATGGGCCACCCCGACGTTATCGGTATCTCGGCCGCCACGGTGCGGGACCTGAAAGCCGAAATGCACCTCACGGACTTCACCGGCCTGCTGCCCCGCGAGCTGTTTGCCCTCGACAACCTTGCCAACTGGAAAGGCTGGGTGTTCCTGGTGCTGGGCGGCTTCCTGGTGGGCTTCGGCACGCGCTACGCGGGCGGCTGCACCTCGGGCCATGCCATATCGGGGCTTTCTAACCTGCAATGGGTGTCGCTGGTAGCCGTCATCGGCTTCTTCGCCGGCGGCCTGCTCATGACCTGGGTGATTTATCCGATGATGTTTTAATCCCTTGAATCACCGTTTTATGGAAGCACTTGCCCCCACCGCCGTTGATTTCTGGGATGCCCGCTATGAGGGCGAAACCTACGCCTACGGCACCGAGCCGAATGCCTATTTCCGCCAGCAGCTCGATGCGCTGCCGCCCGGCCGCCTGCTGCTGCTGGCCGAGGGCGAAGGCCGCAACGCCGTGTACGCCGCCAAGCGCGGCTGGCAGGTGACGGCCGTGGATTTCAGCGACGAGGGCCGGGCCAAAGCCCTGCGCCTGGCCGTGGCCCAGGGCGTGCGCCTCGACTACCAGGTGGCCGACCTCACGGCCCTGAGCTGGCTGCGCCCCGGCCACTACGACGCCGTGGGCCTCATCTACGCCCACCTAGCCCCGGCCGACCGCCAGGCGGTGCACGCTGCGGCCGCCGCCAGCCTGGCTTCCGGCGGCCACCTCATCCTGGAAGCCTTCAGCCCCCGGCAGTTGGGCCTGCCCTCGGGCGGCCCCAAGACCGCCGAAATGCTCTACGAGCCGGCCACGCTGGCCGCAGATTTTGCCGGGCTGAACATCTTGGAAAACCACGCGCTGGGCGTGGTGCTGCACGAAGGCAGCTTCCACGCCGGCCCGGCCAACGTGGTGCGCCTGCTGGGCGTGCGCGATTCCTCCTCCGAACTCACTTACTGCATATGAAATATTTCAAATACCTGGTGCTGGGCACGTTGTTCGGCATCATTCTCACCAAAAGCGAAGTCATCAGCTGGTTTAGGATTCAGGAAATGTTCCGGTTCCAAGCCTTCCACATGTACGGCGTCATCGGCTCGGCCATTCTGGTGGGCATGATTTCCATTCAGCTCATCAAGCGCAACCGCCTCAAGTCGATGGACGGTGAGCCCATCGTGCTGGCCGACAAGAAATTCAACCACGGCATCTGGATTGGCGGCTTCATCTTCGGCCTCGGCTGGGCGCTGACCGGGGCCTGCCCCGGCCCGCTGTTCGCACAGCTGGGCAGCGGCATCGGCTCGGCCGCCGTGCTAATTCTGGCCGCGCTGGCCGGTACCTGGACCTACAGCGCCCTGCGCGAAAAGCTGCCTTACTAACCGCTTCACTTTTAACGCCTCCCCGCCATGAAACCCACCGATGAACGGGTGCAGCAGCTGCCCCACCTGGCGCGCCTGCTGATGGTGCTGACGGCGGCCGTGGTGCTGGTCATCGTGGTCGTGGTCACGCAGCTCTATGCCCCGCCGGCCGCGCCCGCGCCCGTGGCGGCGGAGGATGAAGCCACCCAGGGGCCGCCCCCGGCGGGCAGCTACCACCGCCCGGTCCCCCCGGCCCCGGACACGGCCACTATTCCGCGCACGGCGGCGGGCCGCCAGATTCGCTACGGCCGGGAGCTGATTGCGCACACCGCGCAGTACCTGGGGCCGCAGGGCTCGGTGGCGCACCTGACCAACGGCATGAACTGCCAGAACTGCCACCTGCAGGCCGGCACCCAGGGCTTCGCCAACAACTATCTGGCCGTGGCTTCGACGTATCCCAAAATGCGGGCCCGCTCGGGTTCGGTCGAAGGAATTGAAAAGCGCGTGGCCGACTGCATGGAGCGCAGCCTCAACGGCCGGGCCGTGCCCGACAGCAGCCGTGAGATGAGGGCCATCGTGGCCTACATCCAGTGGCTGGGGAAGGGCATTCCCAAAGGCAAGAAGGTGTACGGCACGGGCTTTATGCAGCTGGCCTACCTCGACCGGGCCGCCGACCCGGTGATTGGCAAGGCCGTGTTCGCAGCCAAGTGCCAGAGCTGCCACGGCCCCGCTGGCCAAGGACAGCAGCTGGCCGATAACAGCGGCTACCAGTACCCGCCGCTGTGGGGACCGGCCAGCTACAACGACGGCGCGGGCCTGTTCCGGGTCTCGAACTTTGCCAAATACGTGAAGGCGGCCATGCCCTTCGGGGCCACCTTCGACCACCCACAGCTAACCAACAAGCAGGCCTGGGACGTGGCCGCGTTCGTGAATTCACAGCCACGCCCGCACCTGGCGACGCCCCGCGACTGGCCCGACATCCGCAAAAAGCCGGTGGACCATCCCTTCGGGCCTTACGCGGATAAGTTCTCCGAAAAGCAGCACAAGTACGGGCCGTATCAGCCCATCGAGGACGCCCACCCGCAGCCGGCTAAGGCGCAATAACTCCCTGCTCATGTCTCGTTTCGCATGCCTTTTAGGGGCCGGCTTGCTGCTGGCCCCGGCCGCCGCGTGGGCACAACACGCCGAGCCGGCCCTGGCGCGCCCCGTGACCGGCCGCACCCAGCTCACCCCCTACCCCACCCCCGCGCTGGCCGATACCGTGCGGGCGCGCACCCTGTCCGAAGCCTTTAGCCGCGGCCGCTGGCACGGCCGCCTGCGCAACTACACCATGGCTACCTGGAACCAGGGCACCCGCCCCGACTATTTTGCCAACGGCCTGGGCACGGGCCTGCGCTTCGAGACGGCTCCACTTTATGGCTTTCAGCTAGGGGCCGGTGGCTTTGCCTGGGCGAGCGTGGGCTCCGACAACATACTGACCGCCGACGCGGCCACCGGGGCCGTGAGCCGCTACGAAATAGGCTTGTTCGACGTGGCCGACCCCAGCCGGCGCCAGCTCGCCGGGCGGGCCGAGGAGCTGTTCGTGCGCTACCGGTTCCGGCAGTCGGCGGTCACCTTCGGCCGGCAGCTGCTCAACACCCCGCTGCTCAATGCCCACGACGGCCGCCTGAGCCCCGGCTACGCGCAGGGCCTGTGGCTGGAGTTCCGGGAGCTGCCGGCCACCACCCTCACCGGCGGCTGGCTTACGCACATAGGACCCCGGTCCACCACCGGGTGGTATTCGGTGGCCAACGCCCTCGGGCTCTACCCCATGGGCGTGACCGAAGCCGGCCAGCGTGCCAGCTACGCCGGCAACCTGAGTAGCCGGGGCCTGGGCGTGCTGGCCCTGAGCCGGCAGTGGAGCCCGCGCACCACCACCCAGGTCTGGAACTACTACGCCGACAACCTGTTCAACGCCACCTTTGCCGAGCTGACCACCGGCCGGGCCGTGGGCGTGGGGCAGCTCACGCTGGGCGCGCAGTACCACTACCAGCGCACCGTGGGCACCGGCGGCAACGCCGACCCGCGCCTAGCCTACAGCGTCCCCGGCCGCCAGGCCCACGCCCTGAGCGCCCGCCTGGGCTACCAGCGTGGCCCCTGGAGCCTGAGCGCCAACTACACCCGCATCACCCGCACCGGGCGCTTCCTGTTTCCGCGCGAATGGGGCCGCGAGCCGTTCTACACCTTCCTGCCCCGCGAGCGCACCGAAGGCCTGGGCGGCCTGGATGCCGCCGCCGTACTGGGCGGCTATACCTTCGCCCGGGTGCCGGGCCTGAAAGCGGAAGTCGGCTACGGCCACTACTACCTGCCCGACGTGCGCGACACCCGCCTCAACAAGTACGGCCTGCCCTCCTACCAGCAGCTCAACGCCTCGCTCACCTACCCGTTTGCCGGCTGGGCCCGGGGCCTGCGCGGGCAGCTGCTCTATGTGTACAAGGGCGCGCTGGGCAACACCTACGGCGAAGACCGCTACATCGTGAACAAGGTGGACTTCCACCAGCTCAACGTCATTCTGAATTACGACTTTTAGGGCCGCTAGGCCGCTCCCATCCACTCCCAATCCCCTGCTTTCATGCTGACCCTTCGCCCCCTGCTCACCGCGCTGCTACTCACTGGCGCGGCCCTCACAGCCACTGCCCAAACACCCGCTACGATGCCCGCTACTCCCCCCGCCACCGCGCCGGCTACCACTGCCCCCGTGCTCACGCCGCCTAACGCCGCCTTTGCGGCCAAAGCCGCGCAGTTTCAGGGGGCACCGGCCACCAAAGCCCACTACCGGGCCGTGTACCAGCTCGATAGCAGCGACCCCAAGCTCATCAACCAGACGCTGCACAACATGAAAAATGCGCTGGAAGACCCACGCCTGAAGGGCAAGCTGGAGTTGGAGCTGGTGGTGTTCAGCGGCGGCACCGTGGTGTTCAGGAAAGACCAGCCCTACGAAGCCGACGTGCTGGCCCTGCAACAAGCGGGCGTCGTGCTGGCACAGTGCGCCAATTCGCTGAAAGCCTACAAGCTGACCAAGGACGACATGCTCCCCTACATTTCCATCGTGCCTACCGGCAACGGGGAGCTGATTATTCGCCAGGCCGAGGGTTGGGTGCTGGTGCACCCCTAACCAAATCCATTGCCCACTCTTCCAATGAAGACTCCTCAACTCGGTTTGCGCGAAAACTGGCGGCAATTCAGCCTGCTGGTCCTTGTTAACGCCTTCGTGGGCGGCATGGTGGGGCTGGAGCGCAGCATCCTGCCCCGGCTGGCCGAGCAGGAGTTCCACCTGGTGGCGCGCTCGGCCATTCTTTCCTTCATCGTGGTGTTCGGCCTCACCAAGGCCGTGGCCAATTACTACGCCGGGGCCTGGACCAACCGGATTGGACGCAAAAACCTGCTGGTTATCGGCTGGCTCTTCGGGCTGCCGGTACCGCTGCTGCTGCTCTGGGCGCCCACCTGGGGCTGGGTGATTGCGGCCAACGTGCTGCTGGGCCTCAATCAGGGCCTGGCCTGGTCGAGCACAGTAGTGATGAAAATTGACCTCGTCGGCCCGAAGCAGCGCGGCCTGGCCATGGGCCTGAACGAGTCGGCCGGCTACCTGGCCGTGGCGGCCACGGCCTTCGCCTCCGGCTGGCTGGCCACCGAATACGGGCTGCGCCCCTACCCGTTTTACCTGGGCATTGTATTGGCAGTGCTGGGCCTGCTGGGCTCACTGCTGGTGCGCGATACCCGCCACCACGTGGCGCTGGAAGCGGCGCAGGCCCCGGCCACGCCGGCTGGCCCGCCGCTCTCCTTCTGGGACGTGACGTGGCGGCACCCCAACCTGGGCTCAGTCACGCAGGCCGGGCTGGTGAACAACCTCAACGACGGCATGGTGTGGGGCCTGCTACCGCTGCTACTGGCCAGCAAGGGCTTCACCCTGACGCAGATTGGCACCGTGGCGGCCGTGTACCCGGCCGTGTGGGGCCTGGGCCAGCTGCTCACCGGCCCGCTGGCCGACCGGCTCTGTAAGAAAGACCTGCTATTCTGGGGCATGCTGCTGCAAGGGGCGGTGCTGCTGGCCATGCTCTTCACCGATACCTACCCAATGTTTGTGCTGCTGGCGGCGCTGCTGGGCGCGGGCACGGCGCTGGTGTACCCCACGTTCCTGGCCGCCGTGGCCGAGTACGCGCCCCTGACCCAACGGGCGCACAGCGTGGGCATTTTCCGTTTCTGGCGCGACGCGGGCTACGCCATCGGCGCGCTGCTCACGGGCATCTTGGCCGATGCCTTTGGGCTGGGGGCCGCGCTGGCGGCCATTGGCGGGCTCACGGTGCTCTCGGCCCTGGTCATCCAGCGGCGCATGTATTGCTTACCCGTAGCGGATGAAGCCGACCCCGCCCGAAGCTGTTCCCGGCCAGTGCCCGCTGCGAATTATGAACCTGGCCGCGGACCAAGCAATAGTTTCAGGACCAGCTTCAGCGTAGCCTGATACTAGTCAAATAGGCTACTGCCCGGCTGGCTAACGGGCCATGTAGCCGTACTGCGATTGGCTCGCGCCATTCCAAGCCAACAGCGAGTAGCTGCTGACTTGAACCAGTCAGCAGCTACTCGCTGTTGGCGGGCTATGTGTGAGCACCATAAACCAGCGCAGAAACTCCAACGCTTTGGCATTTATTTCGCCGTTGGCATTCTGCTGGTAATAAGCCAATATTACTATCCGTGAGCCCACTTATATGCGGGGGCCAGGCCGACGATTTTCTGGGGGCTGGGGCGTAGCCTCATGCTTCGGGGCAGTGCTTGGGGTGGGATTGCCTAATACCTGCACCGCCTGGCGCAGCTGCTGCACGGCGGGAGAATCTTTCAGATTCACCAGCTTGTCCACCACGGCCAGCACCTTGTCCACGTTTTCGCGGTTCAGGCCCGAAAGCTCCGGTTTCTTCACCAGTTGCCGGCTGACTTCCTGCAACCGGGCCGCGTCCAGATTCGCCGCACTCTCCCGCAGGTCATGCACCAGCTGGCCAGCAGCCTTGATAAATGTTTGCCGGGCCAGGTCGTGGGTCGGGGAATCACTCGGCACCAGCGGTGGGCCGGCCTGGCGCTGCTGCTCCTGCGCGATGGCAAGTTGCCGCCGCTCCGCCGCATCCGCTACCGGCTCGATGACCGTGGCCTGGGGATTTTGCCGCAACGCATCGAGCGCGTCGCTGATGGCGGGCAGTTGCGGTGAATCCAGCCGGTAGCGCAGCGTGAGCTCCGTGGCAATTTCGCGGGGCACATTTGATTCCAGCTTGATGGCGTGGTGTATGGTGAGGCCGACCCGTTCAATATTTTCTCTCAAAGCGGGGAGCAGCGCCACGGCATCGCGGCTTTCCCGCAGTTCTACCACCAGCAGCCGCTCTCCCTGGCTCCGGGCCTGGGCCTGCGCCTCGTGCAGCTGCGTGATTTTGCCGCGGCCCTCGATGGGTGGGTTGTCCCAGTGCTGCTGGCCGAAGCCGTACTGGTCATCGTCGACGCCACCGAGTTCGCGCAGCACCACCCGCTGCAGCTGGTCTTGCTTAAGGTCCTGGTTCCAGTCTTTGCCTTGGCTCTTCACAAGCTCCACGCGGTGCTCAAAGGCCAGCGCCTGGCTGGCCGCCTGGTTGAAAGCGCCCAACGCCTCGCGGCTCATCGGCACGTGAAACTGATAGGTATGAGCTCCTAGCTTGTTGGAGTGAATCAGCTCGTCGCGCAGGGTCTGGCTGCTGGCCGGATTGCCCGGCTCCCCGTTTTCCTGGGCGTACTGCCGGGCCGTCTGGTCGTTGTAGCTTTTGAGGTGTTGGCTGAGCGCCTGCACGCCGGCCGGGTGGGCCGCCGTGATTTCGACGGTCAGCCGGTGCTCGTGTTCCCGGACCACTTTCATCGGGTTCTGCTCGCTGGCCAGACCCGCCAGCAGGCGGGTATCGAAGTGGTGGCCCTGGGTATCGTTGTCAAACGCGGCGCGGACAGCCGGAATATGCTCCTCGCTGAGCAGCCGCTTCAACTCGAAAATCTTGTTTTGGGTGAGCGTGCCGGCCGTCGAGGCATACAGGGCGCTTTCGCCGGGGTGCAGTTGCGCGTAGGACAGCGTATCGAGGGCCGATTCACTAACTACCAGCACCGCCGCCGGCCGGCCCTCGGGCGGCTTGCTCAGCCACAGCGAGCGGGTGAACTGGCTTTCGGGAGCCTGGCCCTTGAAGCCCTCGCCTTTCAATTCCAGCCCCACCACCCGCCCCTCATGGTAAGCTGGGAAAGCGGTGTTGACGTAGGTTCTGGCCGGCATTCCCTCCTTCTGCACCGTGTAGAGCTGGTTGAGAATGCGGCCCGCGAACTGCGGGTTGGCAATCGTGCTTTTGGTAATACCGCGCCCTTCCAGGTAAGCCGTGTTTTCGAGCGGCCGGCAGTGCTGGGTGTAGATGCTGTGGAATTTCTCGCCCGGCGCGGTTTCAGCGATGGGCGGCAGGTCGAGCCGGGGCCGCTGCGCCTCGGGCAGGTTGAGATAGGCGCGAAAATGGTCGTTGACCGACTGCCAGAGGTTGCGGCCCGGCAGCGGACCAAGGCCGGCAATACGGTCGGAGCTGACCCGGTTTTTCATCCAGTCGATGACGCTGCCCTTGTCGCGGTCGTCCTGGGCGTTGAAGTACATCCAGTCGCCGCCCCGGCCTTTGAACACCACCAGCGTGTCATCGCCCTCAAAAACGTGCCATTTGCCTTTGCCCAGGTGCTCGCCTTTTCGGAGGTTGTAGCCGAAGTGGCTCAGAAGCTCGGGCAGCTCAACCTGCTCCTTAATCTTCTGGAAGGTGAGTTCGTGTTGCATGGTAAAGCGGAATAGTTCGGAGAATGGAAGGCAGAAAAAAGAAGCCCGGAAGAGGGCTTCCGGGCTTATAGGGTGAGAAATAGAGGTTTGGAGGGAGGCCCGGCTAGTGGCGGGGTCCCCGGGTTTTCACCTGGGGCGCTTCGGCTTTCACGGGGGCCGGGGCCACGGTCGGGGTGGTGGCTTTCACCGTCTGCTCGGCCCGTGGGGCCTGGCGCTGGCCCAATTCGTGGGCGGCCGGTTTCACCTCGATGCAGGCCTTGGCGGCATTCACCTGCACGGTGCCGTCGAACTTCTGCCCGCCGTTGCCGCTGGCCATGTTGGCCAGCGCAACCACCTTGCCTTCGCGCAGGTCGTGGCTCTGCTCGGGCGTGAGTTTGACGCCGGCCACGATGTCGTGCAGCGTCACTTTGTCTTCGGGCAGCACCACGACCTTATTCATGGCCTTATCCACGGCCACGTAGCCGTTGAACTCGCGGCCCTGCTCGTCCTTGAGGCCCCGAATCAGGCCGGCGTTGCCCTCGGTTTCGAGCCGCTGGCGCTGCTCGGGCGTGAAGGGCTGCCCGCCAATCTCGTTGGGAATAACCAGCTTTTCCTGGGGCAATTCCATTTTAAGCGTGGCCGTCCCGTCGGCCTCGCGATGGAGCACCATCTTGCCCTCGAACTTCACCGGCTCCTGGCCTTCCTTGCCCACTACCTGCATGGGCAACAGGTCAGTTTTCTCGCCGCTGAGCAGCTTTTGCAGCTGCCCGCTGCCCGTTAATTCGGCCAGATTCAGCCCGAGGGAGGCCAGTACTTTCTGTGGCACTTCATCGGCTTTGAACAGTACCACCGGCGGGGCCGGCACCGCAACGGTCTGGCGGGCGGCCTCCACGCCGGGTTCAGCAGACACGGCCGGTGTCTTGGCACCCAGGGCCGGCGAGGCGGGCGAAAGCTCCGGCTGGGCCGCCCCGGCGTGCCGGGTCAGGCGGGCCTGCAAGTCCTGGCGGGTTTTCTCGTAGTCGACTTCCAGATTCTGGCGGGTCTTCGGGCCGCCGTTCAGGTGGGCGTAGAAGTTCTTGAGAAAAGCCGACGCGGGGTTGCCGCTGGTGTCGATGTCAAAAATGCTCTTGCCGTCGCGGATGACCTGCTCGGTGGTTTTGCCCTGCTGCTGGGCCAGCTGCTGCACCCGCTGCCCGGCCGCCGCCTGCTGCACCTGCTCCGGGGCCGTGAGGGCATGCTTGGGCACGGCCGATAGCTGAGCACTGAGCGCGTCCCACTGCTTCACCCCAAAAGCTTCACGCACCTGCTTGCTGCGTTGCGGCTCGTAGTCATCATCGTAGCCCACTTCCTGCCGTCGGGCGGCGGCCTGCTCGGGCTTCTCGACCACGGCTACACCATTCCCCACTTGCCGGAAGCCCTGCAGAGCCGCTTCGAGTTGGCCCAGCTTGTGCGACTCCGGGTCGTAGCTCACCGCGAAGCCGCCGCTGAGCTTGCCGGCCGGGTCGCGCTCCAGCTGCAAAGCGCCCACTGCCACGCCGGCTTCCTTGAGCTGGTCGAGGTAGGCCCGCATTTCCAGCAGCGGGGCCACTTCGTCGCCCTTCTGCTGCCAGGTAATGCGCATTTCCCCAACCGGCTCCGAGCTGGCCGCGGTATCCGGGGCTGGCGCCACGGGCGGCTGCTCGCTGCTTTGCCCCTCCCCTACCGACTGTTGCCGCTCCGGCGCGTCGGTGCTTTCGCCTAATTCCGCTCGGGCTTCACCTCGTAGGGAATCCGCGTAAGTGGCCCGGCTCTCGTCGGGTCCTTGCTGCGCGCGGTTGGCTACCCCTTCCAGTTCCGCTTCCGCTTCGGTGCGAACAGTGCCGGTAGTGGTGGCCACCTCGCTGGCCAGCTCCTCGGCCCGCGTTGTTAATTCGGCTTGCTGGGTAGCTGGTGGGGGCACTTGGCCAAATACCTGCAACCGCTGTTCCGGCTCGGTGGCACTGTAGCCCACCCGACCCTGCTCGGTGATTTTCCAGTTATCGCCCACCTTTTCCAGCAGCGTAGGCTTTTCCACCGTGAGAAACTTGTCCTCCCGGCCGGGGAGCCGGTTGGTGGTAAAGGCCCGCATCAGGGCGTGGTCAAAGGCATTCAGCAGTCGACCATCCGCGCCGGGGGCCGGCAGCAGGGCCGCCTGGTTGGGATTGGCGGGATTAATCTGAATCTCATAGAGGGAGTGCCCGGCGGGTTGCCGCTGCAGGCCCTGGCCGCTGAGGTTGCCGTTGGAAGTCGGCACCGCACTCATGTACCAGCGCTCCGGGGTGGGGGTATTCACTTCATCTTGCTCAGCCATAGGAGGAATGGGTAGGTGAATAAAAGCTGCCCTTCCGGCCGGCGCAGGCGCTGCCAGCCCGGAATTCGACGCTGCAAACCTACCGGCCCCCACCAGGCGCTGGGGAGAAAGTTGACGAATGGTCGGAAATGGGTCACGAGGTGCCGGCACACCACACGAACGGCGGAATGGCGCTGCAAAAACTTCGCTTATTTTAGCACTTGCTTAAACACGCAAGTACTACCTTTGCGAAAACTGTTTTTATGGAAACCAACGCCTGCATCCGGGTTTTTGCCGATGCTGACTACATCCGGCAATGCCAGTCACGCCTGGCACTGGCCGGGCCGTCCCTGCAGGCCACGGCCAGTATCCTGGCGCTGGCGGGCAACGAGGTGCGGCTCAAGCTGCTGTATTTGCTGGCGGCCGAGCAGCAGCTGTGCGTGTGCGACATCGCCGACGTGCTCGGCATGACGGTATCGGCCGTTTCGCAGCACCTGCGCAAGCTAAAAGATGGCGGTGTGGTAACCGCCCGCAAAGTCGGCCAAACGGTTTTCTACGCGCTCAGCGAGCTGCACCTGCCCATGCTGCGCCCGCTGTTATCCGAACGCACCGCCTCCCCTACCCTCCAGCCCGCCCCATGAATTCGCCCCCCTCCACCAGCAAGCCCCTGCTCGGCGCGGGGCTACTCACCGCCCTGGCTGCCTCCCTGTGCTGCATCACGCCCCTGCTGGCCCTGGTCGGAGGGTTGGGCGCTTCGGCAGCGGCCTTTTCCTGGCTCGAACCTTTCCGCCCCTACCTGATGGCGCTCACGGTGGGCGTGCTGGGCTTCGCGTGGTACCAGAAGCTCAAGCCGGCCTCCGCTACCGATGACTGCGGCTGCGCGATAGATGCCAAGCCGGCATTCACCCAATCCCGGCTTTTTCTGGGAATAGTTACCGGGCTGGCGGTGCTGCTGCTGGCCTTTCCCTACTACGGGGCGCGCCTGTACCCGACCTCGCCTGCCGCCGCGCCGGTCCCAGCAACAAACGGGGCCACGCCGGCCTGGCAAACGGCTAATTATCGCATCAAGGGCATGACCTGCGAGGCCTGTGCCCAACACGTCGAGCACGCGGTGCAGCAGCTGCCGGGCGTGCAGGCCGTCACCGTGTCGTATGCGCAGGGCACCGCACAGGTGCGTTTCGACGCGCACAAAAGCCCGACTGCGCAGGTGGAAAAAGCCATCAACGGCACCGGCTACCAGATTGTCACCCGCAACTAATTCCCGTATGCTCTCCCCCGCACTCAAATCCCCGCAGCTTACTTCCACGCTCACCTGCCCGGTCTGCGCGCACCAGCAAACCGAACAGATGCCCACCGACGCCTGCCAGTACTTTTATGAGTGCCCGGGCTGTCATACCGTGCTCAAGCCCCTGGCCGGCGACTGCTGCGTGTACTGCTCCTACGGCACGGTGCCCTGCCCGCCCATCCAGCAGCAAGGTCCGGGCAACTGCTGCGGCTAGATGCCCCCGGATACACGAACGGCACGAAGCCGGGGCGCAAAACCCGACTCCGTGCCGTCCAAGCGGGCCACCTGTCCAGGCCTTACTTTTCTACTTTCTCCTTAATGAGGTGCCGCAGCGTGGGGTCCTGCCCGATGCGCAGCAACTCGCGGGCGCACAGCTCCTTCACTTCAGTTTTCACGCGGTTGAAATTGGCCTTTATCATTTCCTCGGCCTCGTCCTTACCGGTGGCTGGGTTAATAAAGCTGGTGATATCGGGGATGGGTTGGTAGGCCTGGGCTTCGGCAGTCACCGCCTTCACGTCCACCTTGATGCGAGCGTGGAACACCTTCTGGTCGATTTCCTCGCCGAAGTTGTCGGCCACCGCGCCCACGAAGTTGCCCTGCGTGAGGTTGGCAATGGTGCTGGCCGGAATCATGCTGTCCATCTGGGTGGAGAGGCTGGTGCTGGTTTCGCGCATGTTGATGCTCAAACTCTGGCGCTGCTGCAGAATCTTGCCAAACCGCTCGCTCAGCCACTTGCCGCTGTTGCCCGATACCTGCCCGCTGAACACGTTTCCCACCGTGTTCTTAATGACCTCGGCCTCCTTCTGGCCGTAGTCCCGTTCCAGCTGCGAGAAGTCCTGGAAGCCCAGGCAGGTGCTCACCTTGTTGCTCCGCGCCGTAGCAATGAGGTTATCTAGCCCCTTGAAGTAGATGGTGGGCAGCTCGTCGATGATGATGGACGACTTGCGCTTGCCCTTCTGGTTCACCAGCTTCACCAGCCGGGCATTGTAGAGGCCCAGCGCGGCCCCGTAGATGGCCTGCCGCTCGGGGTTGTTGCCCACGCACAACACCTTGGGCTCCTCGTTACTGTTGATGTCGAGCGTAAAGTCATTGCCCGACATCACCCAGTAGAGCTGCGGCGAGGCCAGCCGGCCCAGCGGAATCCGGGCGCTGGCAATCTGCCCTTCCAGCTGCTCGATGGCGTCTTTCTGGAAGGCCGATACGAAGGGCTTCACCAGGTTCTCAATCTCGGGGTACGAGGCCAGCACCGGGAAAATCTCCTCATAGTCGCGGCTCAGAAACTCGATGACGTGCGGGAAGGTGCAGTACTTGCCTTTCTCGAACAGCTTCAGAAACCAGATGATGGCCGCCACGAAGTTGATGGGCGACTCCACGAAAAAGTCGCCCTGCTTCTGAATCCAACTCTTGTTGAGGTTGAGCATAATGGTGGAGGCACTTTCGTAGGCATCCACGATGTCGGTCATCAGCTCGGGCAGCAGCGGGTTGCAGCGGTGGCTCTTGCGCGGGTTGTCGAAGTTGATGACGTAGAAGCCCACCGGCTTATCAAACTTGTCCTGGTGGCGCAGCAGCGTGTTGTAGCAGATGCGGCTCAGGTCGTCAAACTTGTAGTCGTAGATGTACATGCAGAAGCCCTTAGCCAGGTGCTGCCGGATGAACTCGTTAATGATGGCAAAGCTCTTGCCCGAGCCCGGCGTGCCGAGCACCATCGTGGCCCGGAAGGGGTTCACCACGTTCAGCCAGCCGTGGTGCTGCTTGCCGCGCAGCTGGTACTCGGTGCGCAGGTTCACCGAATACTCGTTTTCCATCAACCGCTCCTCCTGCGGGAAGCTTTCGTTGGCCTTGTTGAAAATGTCCTTCATCAGGTCATTATTAAACAGCCGGCTCAGCCAGGCCCCGGCGCTCAGCAGCAGCAGAAAGCCGCCCGATAGCAGCCCGGCGTAGAGCGCCGTCGTCAGCCCCACCCCCAGCGAGAAGCTGCGCACCACGTCCGACCCGTAAATCAGGGCCAGCCCAATGGCCGCGTAGCCCGCCACCGTGGCTCCTTTCAGCTTGTCATTGGCCCGCCCCCGCGTGCCGAGGCAGCTCAGCAGCAGAAAGACCACGGCTAGGGTCTTACTGACCCAGCTAGCCTTAAACAGAAACGTATTCCGGGTAAAGCTCTCCAGTATATGCTCGACTACGGCTGGCGTCCAGCCCATGCTTTTGAAATACCCGAAGCAGTAATAGTAGATGTTGATGCCCATCAGCACAATGGCAAACAGGCGCATAAACTCCATGATTTTCCGCAGTCCTTTCTCGTCTTCCATCGCTTGAATCGCTTGGTGAATCAAGCAACTTACCCCCACCGGCAGCCCCCGGCGCGAATTATTTGACGAGCGGTCCAAAGTCAGCGGTGAGGTGCACGCCGGGCACACGAATGAACCGCCCTACCCCCCGACCGCTACCGGGCGGGCCCCTTCCGGTGAGGGTGCTTCTTCGGCTCGGGCCGACTGGGCTTCGGCAGCACCGCTGGCTGGTCCGCACCCGGCGCACGCGCAACTTCCGGCCCTAACGCCACCTGCAGCCCGGGCGCGGTCAGGGCTTCGCGCAGTTGCGCCCCTTTGTAGCCCACTTCCTGCCCCCGGACCGCCACGCCGTTCAGTTCAAAGCTCACGCCCCGCAGGACGCCGCCCTTGTCGTGGGTATACCGCACTCCAATCAGCTCTTTTTGCAATTGCAAAGCCAACCACTCCTCCCCTCCCTTATCGGCTTGCTCGAGTACCTGCTGCAATGCCCGGCTCACTTGCTCCCGCGCGGCCTCCTTGGTAGGGTCCAGCGCCCGCAGGCTGCGCCGCCGCTCGGGGATAGGGTCCATGCCCAGCTCCTGACTTATCTGCCGCGTAATGGCCGGCTGCCGGTAAAAGTTGTTATCCGTCCGCAGCGCTGGTCCCCCATCAATCGGCACCCGGTTCAGGTAGATGTGAACGTGCGCGTGCTTCTTATCCCGGTGCTCATACACTACCACCTGGTGCCGGTCAATGGGCGCGCCAATCAGCTCACAATACCGCTGGGCGGCGGCCACTTTTTGCGCCCGGCTCACCACCTCCCCCGCCTTCCACGAGAGCACGGTATGCCACACCGGCTTCTGAATCTTTTTGCTCTGCGCCGCCACGGCCCGCATGTCCTGCGCCATTTCTTTGGGAGTACCCGGAATCAGATTTGCCACGACCAGAAGTGGGGCCTCCCCCGGCTCCTTGCCCCGGCCCTGGCGCTGCCCCGCGCCGTAGGTCAGCGCACCCTCAAAGTCGTTGCCAGTGGTGGTCTTTGCAATCATACTAAGTACCCTCTGATTATAGCTAGTGCTTGTACCAACTGCGCTTCATGGGAGCTAAAAGACTTACCCGCCTGCGCCAGTCGTGCTATCTGATTCAGGTTAGTACCGATGCCTACCAGCTGTCGCCGCAGCTCCGGTGGGATACTTTCTTTGACCTCCACGCCCCGGCCCACGTCGCGCAAATAAGCCGATACTTTCTTGTAGCCAGCGGCCGCAGCTTTTGACTGCAAAGCCTTCTTCTCGTCCGGGCTTACCCGCACGTCAATGCGCAAAGTACGGACGGCGTCAACGACATTCTCAGCTTGCTTCTCTGGTTCCATGATGGTTCTGGGGACGTTAGCTTACCCAATTTTACTAAAACTACTCTAGAATTGCGAAACGCTAAATGCTATACGCTAAACTAGCAAGCCAAGCCATGTGAGCCTGCGAACTTGGCGGTGTCATTGATTCGGGCAAACGAAGTTTGTCCGGACAATGACATGGCTTGCTGGACGATGAACGAGCTGGCTGAACGAGGGCGTTGCACGGTGCTAGAGTTAAGGCTAGGGTAATAAGTTATGCCACAATGCAACTTTAACCCTTTGCAACTTTACACCCGAAACCTTACCGATTTTGTCTTCATAAGTCTACATCGGCACATAGCTAATATTGCCACATTACCCCATTGCACCTTTGCCACTATACAACTTAGGTGATGCTAGAATTTAGTTAGTCTGGGCACTTGATTATTTGCACCAACACACCAAAACAACTTTGCAACTTTACCACAGAGCATGTCAATAGAGTTTGCCATAAAGTTGCTTTGCAACAACGCAACTTATTATCTTCGCCACTCAACAACTAAACAACAGTGCAACAGTCAAGCTTTGTTGTCTTGCCACAGTACAACAAAGCAACTTTTATCCTTTGCAACAAAGCAACTTTTATCCTTTGCAACAAAACAACTTTATTGCATTGCACTATTGCAGCTGAGTGGCGGTGCAACAACGCCACTATGCAACTAATAATCAAACGTCTTCAAACCTTCTGGCCCTTCGCATGACTCAACCCCACGTACTCGCATTTGCCACCCAGAAGGGGGGCGCTGGTAAGTCAACCATCGGCACCCACATGGCCTCGGCGCTGTGTTACTACTATGGCTACAAGGTGGCCATGGTGGACTGCGACTACCCGCAGAACTCCCTGCACGCCTATCGCCTCGAAGAGCAGAACCGGCTGCAGTCGGAAGCGCCGTTTCAGGCCCGCCTGCTGAAGCAGGGCATTCCACCGTATCCGGTCATCATTTCCAGCGTGGAGAAGGCCGTGAGCTCCATCGAAGGGTTGTTTGAGCAGGACTACGATTTCATCCTGGTGGATACGCCCGGCACGGTGAACGTAGTGGGGCTCCCCGAGCTGCTTAGGCTAGTGGACTACATTTTCCTGCCGATTGAGCCGGACAAGGGCTCAATTGCCTCCACCATGTCCTACATGGGCATCCTGGGTCAGTTTGTGCAGTCGCGCGATGAAGACTCCAACCTGTTGGGCTTTTATGCTTTCTGGAACAAGTTTGTGAAGTCCGAGAAGAAAGGGATTTACGACAAGACGGAGGAGCTGTTTCAGGAGAAGGGCCTGCCCTTGCTCAAGAGCCGGGTGGAGCTGCTGATGACCTACAAGGAAAACCGCTCCACGATGTTTCCGCTGCCGGAGCGCGACCTCAACCGGCTCGGACTGGGTCAGCTCATCCTGGAAATTCTGACCCTCGTGGTAGGGGAGGGGGCCGTCACGCCCTCGGGTAAAACCATTGCGTTTACAGCCCCGGCCGTCGAGTCAGCCCCCGGCGCGTAGCCCCGCGGTTCATCCGCCGCTGCTTTTCCTCTTAAACTCCAAGTCTGCATCCTCCCTTCGTCATGGCCAAAGCCTCCACCAAGAAACCCAAACTCACCCCGGAAGAACAAATGGCCGAGCTGGCCCGCCTGACGGGCTCCGTCGCGGCTATCAGCCACATGGGGACCAGTCAGCCCTTCGTACTGCCAACTCCGGCCCCGGAGCCTACGCCCACGCCCACGCCGGTGGCTACGGCCCCGGAGCCGGCCGCGGCGCCCGTCGAAGCCGCGCCCCCGGTACCAGCAGCAAAACCGGAACCGTCAGTGCTGGTCGCACCCGTTGCCACCACGGAGCCCGCGCCTCAGCTGGCTGCGGCTCCAGAGCCCACAACCAGCGCAGCCCCAGTAGAACCAAAGGGAGAAACAGCAACGCCCGTGGTGGCACTGGCACCGCCGGCCACTCCGGCGGCGGGGGCACCCGTTGAAGATGACCTAGAAGAAGAGGTGGAAGTGGAAGCTGCGCCGACGCCAGCTGCCACGGGAGACGGCAAGGAAAAACTGGACCTGACTTCCCTCTTTGCGGATTCCGCGGAGAAGAAGACTTTTCAGATTCGCATCACGGCCAGCCACCAGCAGTTTTTCCAGCAGATGGGCCTGCTACTGGGCGGGGGAGCTTCCTCGACCGATGTGATTCACAACATCCTCGCCCAGTTCAAGGCGGCAAACGAGGCCCAGATTCAGAAAGCGTTTCAGCGGCAGCTGCGCCAGATGATGTCGCCCAAAAAGTAAACTTATCCGTTAGGGGCTATTTCGCCGGCGCGGCTCGATTGGAAGCCGGGCGGTTCTTCCATCCCTATTGCAAACTATTCCTCCGCTGCCGGCCCACCTGGGCAGGGTAGGGGAGGGCCCTATTTTCTACCAGCAATGCGTACCAGCAGTCCTCTCATTCCCAGCCCCCAAGGTGCGTCGAAGCGACGTGGCGGGCGGTAAGCGTTTGACCGTGCTGGCCCTGCTGTGGGCCGGTACGGTAGCCCGCGCAACCTGTTTGCCGGCCGAAAACAGCCTGGCCTCGCCTGGGGACAGCGCCACCGTGGACTCGCTGCGCGAAGTGGCCCGGCGGCCACAGCTGCCGGACTCGGTCCGGTTTCAGACGCTGCGCGCCTTGAGCGACGCCCTGTTTGCCCAGGATGAGCCGGAGGCCCGCCGGGTGGGGGAGCAGGCCGTGCAGCTGGCCCGCCACCGGCGGGACTGGCCGGGTGTGGCCGATGGCTTGTACCAGCTGGTGGTGAACTGTGAACGGGCCGCCGACTACGTGGCCGCCATGCAGTACAGCCAGGAGGGCGCCGGCGTGGCCAGGGTGCACCGGCTACCCGACGAGTGGCGCTTCACGCAGTGCATGGGGCTGGTAGCGGTCGATACCAAAGATGTGAAAGGAGGCCTGAAGTACATGCGGCAGGCCTACCAGCAGCAAGGAGCCGTGGGCAACGTTCCACCCCGGGAGCGGGGCGGGCTGCTGCTCAACCTGGCCAACACCTTTCTGGTGATGCAGCGCTACGACTCGGTGCTGCACTACGCGACCCGAGCGCTGCCCTACATGCAGCGCGCCAGGGATGCCCGGGGCCTGGGCTACGTGTACCAGTTCCGGGGCGAGGTGTACGCCATGATTCAGCCCCAGACCGCCGCCACGCTGGATTCGGCGGCTACGAACATGAACCGGGCGCTGCGCATCATGCAGCGTAACGGGTTTCGGCCCCAGATAGCCAGTTCGGCGCTGGCGCTGGCCCGCGTGTACCGGCTGCAGGGGCAGCCGGCCGTTTCGCAGCGGATGGCGGAGCTGGCCCTCACCCTGGCCCGCGAGCTGAAAATGCCCGACTACGAGGCCGACGCGCTGGCCAACCTGGCCTGGGCCCACGCCGACCAGGGCCGGATGCGCCGCTCCTTCGACCTTGACAACCGGGCGCAGGACCTGCGCGACTCCCTGTTCAACGGCGATAAGGCGCAGGCCCTGGCCCAACTGCAGGTGCGCTACGACGTGAAGCTGCTGACGGAACAGAAGCGGGCCGCCGAATTTGAGCAGCGCAGCCAGCGGGCGCAGCTGCACTCGCTGTGGCTGCTGCTGGGCGGGCTGACAACGACCATCGGGGTGGGCAGCTGGCTGTACTGGCGGCTGCGCCGGCAGAAAGCCCTGCTGGCCGTGGCTAACCAGGCCAACTGCCGGTCCGTGGCCGAAAAGGAGGTACTGCTGCAGGAAATCCACCACCGCGTGAAGAACAACCTGCAGCTGGTGAGCGGCCTGCTGGGCTGGCAGGCCAGCACCTTGCCCGAGCCCGCGTTGGTGGCCGCGCTGGATGCTAGTCGGGTAAGAATTCAGAGTATGGCTTTAGTCCATGAATTCTTATATCAAGCCGATAATCTGGCCGAAGTACGCATGGACCAGTACCTGCGCGAACTGCTTGATTCTCTGAAAACGGCGCTTACTACGCCCGAGCAAACCATCCAGCTGAGTGCGGACCTGGCCCCGGTAATCATGAGCCCCAAAGAGGCCAGCACGCTGGGCCTGGTGGTGAACGAATTGGTGACCAATGCGTACAAGCACGCTTTTCGGGGCCTTCCCGAGGGCCACCTGCACGTTTCCTTTACCAGTCGTCCCGACGGCTTTCAGCTCACCGTCGCCGATGACGGGGGCGGAATGCCCGCTGGGGACGCCCCGGTCAAAGCCCACTCCCTGGGTATGCAGCTGGTCCGCACGCTCACCAAACAGCTGAAAGCGAAGCTGGTGGTGACCCGTTCCTTTCCCACGGGCACGCATCTGGAGGTTACTCGTGAATGACGAGGCTCCCGGTGTGGCCCTTATCCCACCCTATGTCTACCATTCTCATAGTTGAAGATGAATTGCTTATTGCCGCTGAGATAGAACGCACGCTGGTTCGGCTGGGGCACACCCCGCTCGAACCCGTCGACAACAGCGATGAGGCCCTGCGCGTGCTGGCCACCCAGCCCGTGGAATTGGTGCTGATGGACATCAACATTGCCGGCGACTGCGACGGCATCGCGGCGGCCCTGCTCATTCGCCGGCAGTTTGCCGTGCCGGTGGTGTTTCTCACGGCCCGCTCCGACGCCGACACCCTGAACCGCGCCAAGCTGGCCCAGCCCTACGGCTACCTGGTCAAGCCCTTCACCGATGATTCGCTGCGAGTGCAGGTGGAATTGGCGCTCTACAATGCCTACCAGGCCGGCCCCACCGGCCCGGTTTTGGATGCCGCCAATGCCGCCGGCACGGAGGTGCTGGGGACGGCCGAGCGCTGCCCCAAGTTCAAGGACTATCTGTTTGTGCGCAAAGGCTCCGGCCACGTCAAGGTGCTGCTCGCCGACATTCTCTACTTCGAGGCCCTGCAGAACTACGTGCGCATGCACACCGTGCGGGAAAGCTTCGTGTTCGACTCCACGATGAAGGAGCTGGAGCAGAAGCTGCCCGACCAGTTTTTCAAGACCCACCGCTCCCACATCGTGAACCTGGACCACGTGCAGGCCTACGAGGAAAGCAGCGTGCTGCTGGGCAAGGAGTACGTGCCGGTGAGCCGCTCGTGCAAGGACGAGCTGAAAAACCGCATCCACCTGGTGGGGTAGCCACCCACCACCAATGGCCATTTCAACGGCACGCAGCCCGGTTTTGCCCCCGGAGCTGCGTGCCGTTCGTGTGTCGGGGCTGCACCTCACCATCGAATTCTAACCATTCGTCAACTTTCTACCCAAGCAGTTTATAGCCCGGATAGGTTTGTAGCGTCAAATCACGGTTTGGCAAGTTCACGCCCGGGCCGGTCGGCCTGGGGTGCCACGCTATTTCCCCGCGATGCTCAGCGCCTATTCCTGGGGCCAGTTTGGCCTTTTCGTCCTGGTTGTGGTTGTTCTCTACTACCTGGTGGTGGGCCTGCTCTACTACCGGGTAGAGCTCACGGCCCTGCTGACGCCGGGCAAAAAGATGGCTGCTGCCCAGCTCGCCGGCGCGGGCGGCAGCGCGGTGGCACCTCCCTCGCTGGTGCGTCCCACCTCGGCCTTTGTCAAAGCTACGCCAGCGGCCACCGAAGCCCGGGCAGAAGCCGATGACGCAGAACGTCCCGAAGCCGGGGCGGACCAGAACCTGCCGGCGGCCGCCGAGCCGCTAGTCAGCGGTGCACTGCCTGACTCCACTGGCACGGCCACTGGCCACGACGAAAGCACCAGCGACACCGCGCCAATGGAGGCGACGGCTGCCGCGGGCGATGAGGCGCAGGTGCTCGACGAAAATCGCACCGAGGAAGCCGACCAAGCCGATGAGCACTTGGCCGCCCTAGTCCGGCGCGAAGCCCATAACCTGGCCCCGGATTCTGTGGCGGCGGATACGGCAGTTGACGGGGTTCTGGAGCCGGAAACCGTGCAACTGCCCCTGGTGGCCGATGGCTACGAGCCGCTGGCCAGCTTCGAGGAGCCGGTAGCCTCGCGGCTGGACATTGCCCCCGTGGACCCGCCCCGGCT
The DNA here is from genome assembly GCF_035609205.1 of Hymenobacter sp. GOD-10R. NCBI lineage: Bacteria > Pseudomonadati > Bacteroidota > Cytophagia > Cytophagales > Hymenobacteraceae > Hymenobacter > Hymenobacter sp. GOD-10R. Next base: position 84,228 of record NZ_CP141185.1, on the reverse strand, counting down.
GGTGGCCGCCGCTTCGGTTGCCGAATACCTGACCCTGCTGCAAGCCGGCCAGCAGCCCGCGCCGCCAGTCGAGCTCGCCGGCACCACCCTGGCCGAGCAAATGGCCCAGCAGATGGCCCTCAACCACGCCGAACTGGATGACCTCTTCGGACCCGACGATGAGTAGCGCGGCGCTATTTCTCCCTAATCATTGATTCCTGACTCCTTTTCCTTTGCCATGACTAAGAAACCTTTCGTTACCTCGCTGGCCCTCGTGGTCCTGCTATTCAGCTCGCAACTGCTTTACGCCCAGACCGGCGGCGGCAACGGCACGGCCGGCATTCAGGATGCCACCACCCAGGTTACCAGCTACTTCGACCCGCTCACCAAGCTCATGTATGCCATTGGCGCGGTGCTGGGCCTGGTGGGGGCCATCAAGGTGTATGGCAAGTGGAACGCCGGCGACCAGGACACCCAGAAAACGGCCGTGTCGTGGTTTGGCTCGATGATTTTCCTGGTCATCGTGGCCACGGTGGTACGCTCGTTCTTCCTCTAAGCCGCCGCCCATGCCCATTTACGACCTCAATCGGGGCATCAACAAGCCCGTCGAATTCAAGGGCCTGGTGGGCAGCAACATCTACTTCCTGGCCGCCGGCATCGGGCTGGTGTTTGCCCTGTTCGTGACCTGCTACCTGCTGGGCTTGCCGCTGGTGCTCACGGTGCTGGTCACCTTCCTGGCCGGGGGCGGGATGTGGGCCGGGGTGTTCGCCCTGAACCGCCGCTACGGCGAGCACGGGCTGATGAAGGCCGCCGCCCGGCGCTCCTCGCCTAAGTACATCACCAACCGGCACAGCCGCTTATTCCAACGCCTCAACGAGGACCCGACCAGCCGCGCCTAGCGGCTGGTTTGGGTGCTTTCCCGCTTATGAGCAATAAGGTTCTGCCCTCCGTTTCCCTGGAATCCAAGCAGCCCATCTACAAGGTGGAGAAGGATTGCCTTATCTCGAAGAATGCGGACGTGACCGTGGCGTTTCGGCTGGATTTGCCGGAAATCTTCACCCTCTCGCGAGAAGACTACGCCCAGCTGCAGGCGGCTTTCGTGAAAGCCGTGCGCCTGCTGCCCGACCACTGCGTGGTGCACAAGCAGGACTGGTACGTGGAGGATAAGTACGCCCCCGGCTTCGAGGCCGAGCGCACGCTGCTGTCTTCGGCCTACGAGCGCCATTTCAACGAGCGGCCCTTCCTCAACCACTTCTGCTACCTCTACATCACCAAAACCTCGTCGGAGCGGCCCAACTGGGGCAGCACCTCGGGGCTGCTGGCCCGGCGCAACATCGTGCCCAAGGACATGCTCGACACCAAGGTGCTGGAGAGCTTTTTCGACAACGTGGGCCAGTTCGTGCGCACGCTGGAAGGGGTGGGGCCCACCAACGCGCCCTACATCCGCTCGCACCGGCTCACCTCGGATGAGCTGGCCGGCACGGCCGAAAAGGCCGGCCTGCTGGAAAAATACCTGGCGCTGGATTTGTCCGACCAGGCCCTGCAGGTGGACCTGGACCTGACTGAAGGGCTGAAAGTGGGGGCGGAGTTCTGCCAGATGTTCTCGGTGGCCAACCTCGATGACTTGCCCACCTCGGTGGAAACCGACATTCGCTACGAGCAATACAGCACCGAGTACTCGGACTTCCCCATTTCGTTTGCCGCCCCGCTGGGGCTGTTGCTGGGTGCCAACCACATCCTGAACCAGTACGTGTTCCTGGACAACACCACCAAGACGGTCAAAACCTTCGAGCAGAAGAAGGACCGACTCAACTCGCTCTCGCTCTACTCGCGGCAGAACGCCATCAACTTCGAGTATTACAACGCCTTCCTCAACGAGCTGATTGCCCACAAGCGCCGACCGGTGCGGGTGCACTGCAACGTACTCACCTGGGGCCGGCACGAGGAGGAGCTGACCGAAGTGCGCAAGTTAGTGAACGCCGCCTTCAACGCCATGAACTGCAAGCCGCGGCAGAACACGGTGGACATCGCCGCGCTCTACTGGGGCGGCATCCCGGGCAATGCGGGCGACTTTCCGAGCGAAGAAACTTTCTACACCTTCATCGAGCAGGCCGTTTGCTTCTGGGCCTGCGAAACCAACTACCGCAGCACCGGGGCCACCAAGGGCATCAAGCTCTCCGACCGCCTCACGGGCAAGCCCGTGCTGGTGGACATTTCGGATGAGCCGATGAAGAAGCAAATCATCTTCAACCGCAACAAGTTCGTGCTCGGCCCCTCGGGTTCGGGCAAGTCGTTTTTCACCAACCACATGGTGCGCCAGTACTACGAGCAGGGCGCCCACGTGCTGCTGGTGGACACCGGCAACTCCTACAAAGGCCTCTGCGAGCTGGTGGGCGGGGTGTACTTCACCTACGAGGAGGACGACCCGATTGCCTTCAACCCCTTCCTGATATCCGGCAAGCTGGATGTGGAAAAGAAGGAATCCATCAAAACGCTGCTGCAGGCGCTCTGGAAAAAGGACGACGAAAGCGTGAGCCAGTCGGAATATGTCTCGCTCTCCACGGCCGTGAGTTTGTATTACGTGATGCTGGAAGCAAATGAGCTTATCAAGCCGAGCTTCAACACGTTCTACGAGTTTGTTAAAGGACCTTATCGCAAGATTCTGGAGGAGGAAAAGGTCCGGGAGAAGGATTTCGACATCGACAATTTCATCTACGTGCTCAAGCCCTACTACCGGGGCGGCGAGTACGACTACCTGCTGAACTCTGAAAAGGAGCTGGACCTGGTGCAAGCCCCCTTCATCGTGTTCGAGCTCGACAACATCAAGGACCATCCCATTCTGTTTCCGGTGGTCACGCTCATCATCATGGAAACCTTCATCTCCAAGATGCGCAAGCTGAAAGGAGTACGGAAAATGATTCTGATTGAAGAGGCCTGGAAGGCGCTGACCACGCCCGGCATGGCCGCCTACATCAAGTATCTCTTTAAGACGGTGCGCAAGTTTTTCGGCGAGGCCATCGTGGTGACGCAGGAAATCGACGACATTATCGGCAACGAGATTGTCAAGGACGCCATCATCAACAACTCCGACTGCAAGATTCTGCTCGACCAACGCAAGTTCATCAACCGCTTCGATGAGATTCAGGCGCTGCTCTCGCTCACGCCCAAGGAAAAGGACTTGGTGCTGAGCATCAACCGCGACAACAAGGCCACCCGGGGCCGCTACACGGAGGTGTTTATCAGCCTGGGCGGGGTCGTGTCGAAGGTGTATGCCATCGAGGTGTCGAAGGAAGAATACGTGACTTACACCACCGAGGAAACCGAGAAAGTGCGGCTGTTCGAGAAGCTCAAGCAGACGGGCGATATGCCTACGGCCATCAAGCTTTTCGCCAACGAGCTGCGCGAAGGGTAGGGCATTTGAACTGAACCAAAGGGGAAAATATGAAAACGAGAATCACGCTCTTAAGCTTGGCCTTACTAGGTTTTGGCATCAACAAGGCTTCCGCGCAGCTCGTGGTTACGGCCCCGGTGCTGGAGGTGCAGTCGGGAGTGCAAACCGGCCTGCAGAATACCATGAAGGGCCTTTCCTCGGCGGCAAACGTGCTGGTGAAGGCTGGCGTGAAGGAGCAGGAACTGACAAAGGTCTTCTCGGAAAAGAACCTGCAGCTGGCCAAAACCTGGTACGACGGTCTACTACAAGTCAGCTCGGCGGTGCGTGGCTACCGGCGCGTGCAATCGGTGTTTGAGAAGCAGGGCCGCATCATTCAGAACTACTCGACGGCCATCGAAACCCTGCGCCAGTCGCCCTACGTGGCCCCGGAGCAGCTTTCGGCCATGACGACGATTTACACCAAGATGCTAACCGAAAGTGCCAATACGCTCTCGGATTTGCAGACCATCGTGAGCCCGGCCATGCTCAAAATGACCGACGCCGACCGGATGCGCTTCATTGACAAGCTCGACGCCAAAATCACCGACCAGCTGGGCCTTATCAACTACTTCACCCAGCGCAACCTCGTGCAGATGCACTTGGCCGAGCAGAAAGCACAGGACACGCAAGCACTCAATGCGCTAATGGGCGCCCGCTAAGGTCTACTTCCACTTTCACAGGCTAACTACTATGAAATCAAGCACTCAACTCCTCGTTGTGGGCCTGGCCCTGCTGGCTGGCCCGGCTTACGCACAAATGCCGGCCGTTATCTCGGCCCCAATTGCCGAAGACCAGTCCCGCAAGCAGGTGGTGCACCAGGGCATTTCGACTACGCTGCTGGGGCAGGGCAAGGTGCTGGCGGGCGACATGACCAAGGTCAGCGGCCAGATTAAGGGCGTTATCGACCAGACCCAAGCCCTGCACGACCAGTGGTACAGCAGCCTGCTGCAAATCAGCGCCGGCGTGCGCAACTACCGCCGGGTGCGGGAAATCTACACCCACCAGAGCGAGATGATAAGCCAGTTTTCAGCCATCATTCCTGAACTGCGCACCAAGCAATTGTCACCGGCCCAGCTCAGCGAAGCCTCGACGGTGTACCAAGGCATTCTGACGGAAAACATTGCCCTGATGGGTGAGCTGGCCGGAGTGCTCAGCGCCAGCAAGGCGAAAATGACCGACCCGGAGCGCATCGAATTCATCGACAACATCGCCGACCGCATCAGCGAGCAGCACAACCTGATGAACTACTTCAGCAGCAAGTGCCGGGCTATTGCGCAACAGCAGGCGCAGCAGGTGCAGGACCGCGAATCGATGCGCGCTTTCATGACGGCCCGCTAGCGCGACAGCTTCCTACCCAATCCCTACTTCCGACTTATGAAAACTTTCCTTTGCCTGCCCTTGGCGCTGCTGGCTATCAGCTGCAGTTCCGAGGTGGCCAAGCCGGACCCACGGGTGGCCACCATTCACCAGCAGCATGAGCAGCTACTGACGCAGCAAAAGCAGTACGTCGCGCTGCTTCCCACGCTCACCGGCCCCGAAAAGCTCAGCCCGGCTCATATCAAGGATTCGGAGCAACGCTTCGACGATATAGTGCAGCAGAGCAAGGAAAACCTGACCGCACTGGACCAACTCGACCCGGCCAAGGCCCAGGACCCGGCGCAAACCACACTGGTCGGGGAATTGGCCGCGAAGGAAGCGGGCATTCTGGCGCGGGGCACCCGGCGGCTGGCCAATGTGCACGACGAGCACTACCTGCCTTAAGCTGCCTTTCCTGACTTCCCATCCCTTCAACTTTCGAACTACCCCATGGACCCAACTTCCATCGACCTCAACATGGCCCTGTATGAGCAAAAGCTCGAAGGGATTTACACCGAGATGCTGACGTTTACCGCGCAGTTCATCAACCTGGGCCGCGCTATTGGTGGGGTGGGAGCATTGCTTTTCATCAGCAGCCGGGTGTGGGGCCACATTGCCCGGGCCGAGCCCATTGACTTTTTTCCACTGCTGCGGCCGTTCGCCATTGGGCTGGCCATTCTGCTATTTGTGCCGCTGTGCTCGGGCCTACGCGGCATCACCATGGCCGTGGCCCACGGCACTGATGCCATTCGCCTCGGGCAACTGGGGGAAGTGAACCGGCTGACGGGTGAGCGGGACCGGCTGGCCGCCGATGCCAAGGCCAAGTCGGATATGCAGATAAACGAGAAGTACGAGGAAGACCTGGGCAAGCTTGGGGCGCTGGACATCGGCCGCAAAGCCACGCTGGCCATGAACCAAGTGCAATACTCGGTCGGGCAAAACTTCCGGGAATGGACCAAATCCATCCTGGAATTAGGGGCGCTGGCGGCCAAGCTGGCCATTAGCCTCATTTCTACTTTCCTGCTGGTGCTGCTCAGCGTGGCCGGGCCGCTGGCTTTCGGCATCGCCATCATTCCCGGTTTTGGCGGCGGGCTGATGAAGTGGTTCGGCTACTTCATCACCATTTCGCTGTGGGTGCCAGTGGCCAACATCTACGCCGCGGTGCTGGCGCACGTGCAGGTCACGATGCTCAATAGCAACATCCAACAACTGCAGGCCGGCGGCAGCGTCGAATCAGCCGACATCGGCTATCTGTGCCTGCTGGTGCTAGCCATCGTGGGCTACCTGATGGTGCCCAAAGCAGCTGACATGCTCATCGACGGCTCAGGCGTAGGCCGCGCCGCTACTTCATTTATCACCACTACCACGGTGGGGGCAGCCGGCATCGCCGGAGCCACGGGCGGCGCAGGTCTGCGCACCGGGGCCGATGGCCTGGGAGCCGCCGTAGGCGCGGGGCAGGGACTAGCCGGCATGGGCGGCAGCAGCAATGCCACGCGGGGCGAATCCTTCGGCCACCGGGCGGGCTCGGCGGTGCGCGAGCGAATCAATCGCCTGCGTGGCTAGGGGAGTCGCTCCTCATTCTTTCACTTTCCCATCCCGCTATGTTCGCGTCACTTAAAACCATCGACTCGGCTTTTCAGCAGGTCAAAACACTGGCGCTGCTCTTCATTGTGGCCGTGCTGGTGCTGGCCGGCACCATTGCATACTTCGCGTTTCAGTCTACCAACGCCGCGGCCAACCGCATCTATGTGCTGGAAGGCGGGCAGCTGCTCACGGCCGGGGCGCAGGATGCGCGGGCCAACCGGCCGGTGGAGGCCCGTAGCCACGTCACGCGCTTTCACGAGCTGTTTTTCACCCTCGACCCTGACCAGAAGGCCATCGACAGCAACGTCAACAAGGCCCTGTACCTGGCCGACAATTCGGCCAAGCGGCAGTATGAGAACTTCAAAGAGAAGGGCTTCTACAACGACTTGATTGCCGCCAACATCAGCCTGGAAATGACCGTGGACAGCGTGGTGGTCACCAACTCGCGGCCGATGGTGGCCCGCTGCTACGGGCATCAACGGGTCATCCGGGCCACCTCGGTGACCAACCGCAACTTCCTCTCCGAATGCTCGCTGCGCGACGTGACCCGCTCGGAAAACAACCCCCACGGCTTCCTGATGGAGAACTGGCGGGTGCTGAAGAATGAGGATTTGAATACCCAGCCCCGCTAATCTGCTCCCATGGAAACCAAACCGCACGACGCGCAATTTCTTCGCACCCGCAAGATGGCAACCTTCCTGCCGGTAGTGGGTGTGCCCTTTCTGGCCGTGATGTTCTACCTGGGTGGCGGTGGGCAGAGTACGCAGGCAGCAGCGCAGAGCACCGCAACCGGCTTCAACACCAACCTGCCCAAAGCGGAAAAGGCCACCATCACTACCAGCAAGCTCGAAGCCTACGCCAGCCCGGTCGATTCCATGCGCAACCGGGGCCTGGTCGATGCTAAACTGGACACGGCGAAAGGTACCGGCCTGGCCTACGGCATTGGAGCCGATGGGAAAGCCGGCCCCAATGGCTCGGTGGATAAATCGGTGGCCGCCGCCCAGCAGCAGCTCATTGCCGCGCAGCAGGCCCAGCTAAATGGTGGTGCCAATACTACCGCCGCCCCGGCGACTCAACCCGGAGCCCTCACGCCGCAGGAACAAATGGAGCTGATGCGCACGCAGCACGAGCGCGACCTAGCCGAGCAAAAGGCCCAGCTACAAATGGCCGCGATGCTGGCCCAGTCGAATAGCGCTGGTGGGGGAGGGGCTGCTCCTCGGGCAGTGGCCGTAGCCCCTAAAAAGAAGAAGCCCAGCACCCGGCTGCGCGCTGTGGACGATGATGCCGTGGTGTCGCGCCTGGGCTCCAACGGACCGGGACGAAAGCGCACAGCCTCTTTTCAGGGCTTTGATGCTGACACCGGCGCGGGCGGCGACGGCAATACGCTACCGGCCGTCATCCACGAATCGCAGGAAGTAGTGAGTGGCTCGCTGGTGAAGATGCGCCTCACTGAGTCCGCCGTCATCAACGGTCACTCATTGCCAGCCAACACTTTCATCTACGGCAAGTGCAGCCTGGCCGGCGAGCGGCTGAGCATTGCCATCGAAACGCTGAAATCGGGCAACAGCGTGTTTCCAGCCGCGCTGGAAGTGTACGACGTGGACGGGCTGGAAGGCTTGCACATTCCCGGCGCCATTACCCGCGACGCCGCCAAGCAGGCCGGCGCGGAGAGCCTGGGGGCGGCTGACATGATGACTATGAGTGCCAACCCCGCGACCGCCGCGGCCGGCGTGGCCGTGAGTGCCGTGAAAGGTATCGGCCAGAAGAAAATCCGCCTGGTCAAAGTCCGCCTGAAAGCCGGCTACAACGTGATGCTCAAAGTAGACAAAGACTAACAACTCCTTCCCATGAAAACCACCCTATTTGCTACCAGCGCACTTTTTCTCAGTCTAGCCGCCGCTCCAATAAGAGCTCAAACGTCGGCTGCCCGAATGCTACAATACTCGGAAGCCAACAAGCTGCCGACCTATCCGCTCTACATCAGCGACCAGAAAACCACCCATTTGGTATTCCCCTTTCCGGTCACCTACGTCGACCTGGGCAGCTCGGGCCTGATTGCGGCCAAGGCCACCGGCGCGGAAAACATCGTGCGGGTGAAAGCGGCGTCGGCCGGTTTTCCGGAATCTAACATGACCGTGCTCACCTCCGATGGCAAGCTCTATTCCTTCGTGGTGAACTACCAGCATGACCCCAAGGTACTCAGCCTCGACCTCGGTGCTGCCGGGTCGGCCTCGTCGGCACAGGGCGAAGCCATTCTGTCGAACTCGCCCATCCCGCAGGGCAATCTGGATGCTTACTCCCGGCAGGCGCTGGCGGCGGGTGGCACTTCGGCCAGCGAGAGTGCCAACCAGCTAAGTGTGCGCGCCGGAAACGTGGGCTACAAGCAGGAAACGCTGTTTTTCCCGCTGCACATCGCCAATAAGTCGAACGTGACTTACGACGTAGACTTCGTCAAATTCTACATTCAGGATAAGCAGGTGGCCAAACGCACGGCCGAGCAGGCCCTGGAAATCACGCCCATATACGTCTTCAACGGCGGGCTGAAAAAGATTGACGCCAAAGGCCAGCTCGAACAGGTCTACATCTTCAAGAAATTCACTATCCCCGAGCAAAAGCAGCTCATCATCGAGGTGTATGAGAAGGGCGGCGGGCGCAACATTAAGCTCAAGCTGGCAAATTCTGACCTGCTCAAAGCTCGCTCTTTTAAGTAGGGGTTGGCCCGTTTACAAAGCAGTCCGCCCGTTCAGAAACGGCCAAACAGGAACACCAAGGCTTCATTCGCCGTTTAGAAGCAGCTAAGGGCATTCGTTTCCCCGCTGGAACAGCGGTGAGGCACGTTGCCTTCCACTATTCGCACTTCTATGTCAGACTACCAAAGAGGACTCGACGAAGGCCGCAACGAGCAGTATTCCTACCAAGCCTCGCGGCAGGTGGGGCAAGGACTTGGCAAACTGATTGGCTGGGTATTGATAGCGGGGTCCCGGGTGGTGGTAGAAGTGCTGCTGGCGGCACCGTTCCTGATGCTGGGTTTCGTTGTAATGGCTCCCCTGGATTTTCTTGGGCCAGTGCTCGGGGCAGTCCGCTTGCTGGGAATCGGTATCATGGCCTACTTGTTTTATGCCGGCCTCTACTGGCTGAAAGGCTTAGTGGTTGCCCAGCATCGCCGCGAGGGTTGGCTCTGGCTACTGCCGTTCTCAATATGCGTAGCGGTTACTTGCCTATTGCCCGGATGGCTGGTTCGGCAGTTTGTCACCAGCTCGTTTCCCACAGCCAGTCCAGTATGGGGCTGGGGCCTCGGGGCAGCGTTTGCCCTGTTTGCCTACGGGCGCTACCGCTTCACCGAAGACATCGCCCCCAGCTTGGCGCTATGGTCTTACCGCCGGGGATATAACTGGGCCTTGCGGTAATGCTCAAGACTATTTTTTCACACTAGGCTGTCACAGTTTTGGCCCTCGACGCTTCGGCTCGGGGGCTTTTTGTTTGTTAACTTCCCGTAGTTGCTCCATTACCGGCATTACCAGCCTTTGCTCCACGATGGGTGGAAACAAGCGGTCGGGGCTGCGCTGCATCTGCTCCAGGCGCGTAGCAATGGCGGGCCAGCGGTAGCCTTGCATTTCGGGCTTCATGTTGAAGTCGATGTCGCCATAGAAAGCCAGGGCGCGGGGCACTTCGGAGGAGGAAGTGTTGAAGCGGCCCTCGTAGGCTTGGCGCATCTGGTTCAGAGTGAGCTTTTCACTCAGTGCGGCCACGTCCACAAAGTCGCGGAGCCGCTCCCCGCTCATCACCACGCCGGCCAGCTTCATGGCGCCCAAGTCTTCGAGCGAGGCCATGCGAATGTTGGAGCCGGGATAGAGCACGGCCGGTCGTAACAGCGGGAAGCCGTAGTTCACCACATCGGTTTTCACTTGGCCGATGACGCCCTGGATGGCAGCTTTGTCCCATTCCGGCTCCTGCGCCCTCATGCGCTGGAGCGCGCCGTCGGCGCGCATCTCATATTCGCTTATCAGCAGGTCTTTGATTTCTCCGTCAATCGGCGTAGGGCCGTCCGAAAAAAGGTCGAGGTCCCGGCTGCGACGGTGGCCCAGATGTAACGCCAAAGCCGTTCCCCCTACCAGGACGAACGGCTTCAGCAAGGGCTCCTGCATGAGTTGCGCTAGGAGTTGAAGGTTTGCGGTATCGACTGCTTGCGCTGGTAGCATCTAAGCGTTTCCTTTTCGATGTGGAAGAACTGGCACACGGCCGCAATAGCGGCGTCCGACATATAGGGTACCGTTTCGACGATTTCCTGCACGCGCGGTCGGCCGTAATATTCCAGCATGGCGGCCCAATCTTCTTTGCTCCCGCGCTGAATGACGCGCTGCACGATGGTACGGACCATGGCCTGCGGGTCGATGGTGTCAGGGTCTACGTCCCAGAGGAGCGTGGGCAGGTGCTCGGCTAATGGGGCCGGCACGACCTGCGGCTCGGGCGTTGCAACTGTAGCAGAAGGGGTATGCTTTTCCATGAGTACAGGATATGTGAGCCGGGGCTAGTAGCCTCTCGTGTGGCAGCAAAGCATATTCCCCAAACTTAGATTGGGGGACTAAAGGGAGACAGGCAGAATCAACTCCTGGTCTATTTAAACACCTTTTTAGGGCCTATGGTTGCGTTAAACCAGCCGGATTTAGTAAAGCTATCATTACGGCAGGCGAGGGCCTACGCTCGATTCATCAAAGTGCAGATACGGCTCGTACTGATAGGCCGACTCCCCTTGCGGGCTGGCTCCCGGCGCATACCTGGCGAAGGGGTCAGGGCCAGGGGCCGGCTGGTACTCGGCATCGAGCGCGGCCGACAACTGCTCCAAGTCAATCTGCCCGGCAATATATTGGTTCTGCAGCTCTACCAGGAGCGCCGAGGGCGGGCGATTTTGGCTCATTGACACGCCAACCGCAAACTTCACCACCTCGCGACGCTGCTGCTTGGTTTGCTCGTTTTCGGAGAAATAGAGGGCCTTTTCCACCATTACAAGATACGTATAAAAGCTCGCACCGGCGTTCTGGGAGGCCCCAAATCAGCTCGCTTTCGAAATCACAACTTAGGGCCTCGACGCTTCAGTTCCGGTGCTTTTTGAACTAGCTCGTCCTTGCTGGCTACGGGTGCTTTCGGTGGTTCCGGGCCGGTGGATGGCGCGGCCTGCAGCGGCGGCCCGACCACCAGCAGCACCACCGTAACCAGGGGCAACGCCTTTAGCAACCGCGCCACGCGCTGGCGCAGCCGGGCATCTTCCATCTTGGCGGGCATTTGCTCCAGTAGCTCGGCTCCGGTTTTCAGGATGGCCAGCCGCGCCGGCTGCTGCGCATCGGCATGCACCACGCCGCGGGTGCCCTGCATAATCTGCCGGGCTATTGCGGTGTGGCGCCCTCCCAGCAGCGCCCGCCAGATGGGCTCCTGGCTCTGCTGTACCTCGCGCATGGCATCCATGCGCTGCAGAAAATCAGACACTGGCACGGGCGCAGCAGGGGCTAGCACCAGCTCCGGGAGAGGCGTGGTAATCTGGCCGAAGAAGGCGCGGAGCGGCTGCAAATCGGCTTCCGGGTTCCCGGTAGGCCGTAGAATAGCGTAGTCCCGGGCCTGGTTATATTGCTTGGGGTGCGACTGCGCGACGAGATTCACGTCGTAGCCGGCATTCTCCGCCAGCACTTGAAAAGCTGCGCCCAGGGTCCGGCCATTGCCCTCCCGAAAGGCGTGGGCGTAATTGTACTGGTCGAAGTAGTAGGCGGCCCGCGCCACGAACTGGTCTTTGTCCAGCCCTTTCAGAAAGCGCTCAGCGGCCAGCTGCTGCCCGATGGCATCCAGGTGCACGGGCAGTTGCTGGTAGCTGCCAAAGTACATGGTGTACAGGCCGGGGCCGTCCTTATCGGCCGAAGTTGACTTGGTGGCTTGGAACTTACCCCAGGCGCGCGTTTCGCCGGCCCAGGGGTACACATCTTGAAAAAGGTGGCGGTGCAACGCCTGCAGGCCCTGGGCATTATGGGGTGCTATTTCCACGTGGCCGGCAAGCACCTCCAGCAGGCGGAAGTGGAAGCGGTTGCCTTCGACCTCGGCCAGCTTGTCCTCATCGGTGATGTTGAGCTTGTTAATCAGGACACCGGTGTGGGGGTCGGTAAAACCGTCAGTCATAAGGGAAAGCCGCGCGGGAACTGGGTAAGCAAGCAAAACGCCCCACCAACCGGCAGGGCGTTAGCGAATAGATTAAGAAGCGAAGGGCTAGTGCGATAAAGAGCGGGCCTTGGCCACGGTGGGTGCCGGCCGTGGCGCCACTGCCAGGATGCCATCGGCGCCCCGCGTGGGTACCGGCGTCTGGGTCTGGGCTTGGTAGTGGGCATCAAGCTGGGCGTTTACCTCGGCCAGGCTCAGCTCGCCGTTGATGTAGCGCTGGCTCAGCTGCTCGGCAAAGGGGCTCAGCTTGCGGTCCTGGGTCGCGTTCAGCGCGGCTGCCCGGTCCGACAGCGCCTGGCGCTGCTCGCGGGTTGCTTCCTTGGGGCCGAATTTTACGAGGGTATCCATGTTGTTTCGCCTGAGTGGTCTACTACGGCAAACGAAAGTTAGGCAAAAATGTGCCAAACCGCCCTACTGCTTCGCCCCGGCCGCCTGCGCATCGGCCAGGGCCGCATCTAACACCACTTGCACGGGCACGGCTAGCAGCTCGGCTACCCGGAGCGCCTCGGCCACGGTCAGGCCGGAGGGGTCGGCTTCGCGCTGCTTGATGGTGCGGTAAGTCATCTGCAGGTGCTCCTGTAGCTCGCGCTCGGTGAAGGAGAAGCGGCCGTGCCGCAGCAGGTAGCTGAACTGCTGGCCCGCCGGCGGGGTAGCGCCGGGCGGAGCCGAGGGAGGGGATGGGGTTTTCATGCAGGCAGTATAACGCTTCCCGGCATTATGGGAGCAGCAGGGCAATCTACTCCCGGCGCGTACCAGCGGACGGCAACCCGCCCGCTGGCAACGGTGCTCAGGCCGCAAGCTGCAGCTGCATTTGGGTGCCGGGCGCGGCCAGCTGCTCCGCCTCGGGCACCAGGGGGTGCGTCTTGGTGGTGGCGGCTTTGGCCTGGCGGGCGCGGTAGGCGGCCATTTCGGGGCCGGGCAGCCACTGCTTGCCGGCGCAGGCCCGGAGGTTGAACTCCTGCCAGAGAAATTCCTCGCGGAAAATTAGGTGCACGGTGCCTTTCTTGAAGGCCCGGATTTCAAAGAATCGGCTGTACACCGTCCATACGCCGTTCGGGTTGGGGTTCTGGTTGCCGTAGCGGTCAAGGGCCGTATCGATGCCCACGCAGGTATCGTAATTCTCGCCCGTCAGGTAGCACATCACCCGGTCGATGTCGGCGTAGTCGTCGCGGCGGCTCCAGTTAACGCGGAAGCCCTTGCCGGAGAAGCTTTCTTCCACCGCGTAGGGCAGAATGACCTTGCGGTTAACCTTCCACTGCGAGTTGGTGACCCAGCCCTCCACGTGCAGGCGGTTTTCCTTGTGGTACTTGGTGAAGGTGTCGAACACCGATTCCACGGCCTGCTCCATAATGGTTTCGCGGTTGTCGAGCACCAATGACACCAGCTCGGCCACGGCCTCGTGGGTGAATTCCTGGTAGCCCTGGGCCTTGCTGAAGGCCGCGAAGTTGCGGCGCACGTCGGCCGTCATCAGCTTCTGGATGTTCACCTTGTCGAGCACCAGCCCCCAGATTTGCTGGTTCATCTCGTCGGCAAAGTTGTTGTAGCTCGTGCGCAAGCTGCCGCGCTCCAGGCTGGCCTCGGCTAGTTTCAGCACGTCCTGGTATTCGCTGCGCAGCAGGCTTTTAGCGTAGAATTTCATGCCCTCGCGGGCCTGCAGGTAGGCAGCGTACTGGGCTTTCAGGCCTTCGTACTCGGCGGCCATGTTACCAATAACGTCGCGGGTGGCCACGGCATTGGCAAACAGGTTCTCATCCAGCTCCGGCCCCCGGCGGCCCCGGCTGCTGAACTCGAACGTGAGGCGGTCGGCCTTGGCGGGTTTGTGCAGCCGGACCAAGCTTACCGCTACGTTGGTGGGGCGCTCAGCTTCGGCAAAAACGGCCCCCAGGGCCTCGCTCGTGCCATGGTCCTCGATGAGGCGGGCCAGCAGCTGCCGGGTTTCGGAGTAGGGATTGACCAGTGTTTCGGTGTTGAGCAGGCACACCACGTCGCCGCCGGCGGCTACCACGTCCCAGGCTTTGAGCAAATGCCGGTCGCCGTTGGAGAAGGGCGGGTTCATGATAATAAGGTCGAAAAAATGGTCGCCCCGGTAGTTCAGGAAGTCGTTGGCAATGACCTTGTAGCCCTTGTCGTGCAGCACGGCGCGTAGCTCGGGGTCGGCTTCGCAGCAATACACGTTTTGCTTGCCGCTGCGGCTGTGGTAGTCCTCCCGGTCCAGCCAGGCCGTCAGCTCGTCCACGATGGCCCCGCTGCCGGCGCTGGGCTCCAGAATGGTTAGCTTGCGCAGGGCTGCCGCGGCCGGGTTGTAGCGGCGGTACCGGTCGCTGCCCGGCTCCTCGTCGCCGGTGGAAGCGGGGTTGAAAAACGGGTCGAGCATGCGCTGAATAACGGCGGCCGGGGTAGGGAAGAACTCAGGATTGAGCATGGCGCTTAAAAGGGATAAGGTGATAGTGTACAATCACTTGCTTATTCTATTAAACGCAATTTCAGACGTTTTTGTTGCTAAAAAGACAACAATATTTAGCTAAAATCCGCTTGCTGTTTTGACTGCACCAACTCCTTCTTCCCCCTTGTTCCTTATAAAAAACTGCCGGCGGTACGCCGGCCCCAGCACGCCGCTGGCGGTACCGGCCCTTGCCGGTTCGGCCAGCAGCCAATGAAAGGAGGGAGGCCCGGCCGGGGCTGCAAAGCGCACCGGGGGCGGGGCCGGTATTCCGGCGCGACCAGCGGGAGCAGAGGAGAGCCGGCCCCGCTCCCGAGTAAGCGCCGCTGCCTGGGCCGGGCCGGCGCGGTGGGGTTTTGCGAGAAGGATAGGAAGAGCGCGAGCAAAGGGAGCGGTGCGCAGCACGGTAGCATAGCGGACTTCTGCATAGTCTGGTCCAGCGGGCTCGCCCTCCCATAATCCCTTAAAACAGCCTGTATTCGGCCATGCGGGGAAAAATTTAAGCTATGTCGTAAACTTACGTCACATCATGTCGTATATTTGCGACATACGTCCATCCTTGCTTCTGATGCCTATGTCTTCCAACGCGGATAACCTAACTCATCCCCTGCTGCGCGTGGTGCTCGAACGGGTGTTGCGCACCGAATGCCTGGTGCTGGAAGGCCTCCGGCTCCAGACCCAGGGCGGCTACAACGGCCTGCCGGGCGGCGGCGGCGAGGAACGCCTGCAGGCCGCCGAAGAGCGGGCCTACCAGCGGGCCGAAACCCTGCTCACTCAATTGCTGGCCGCCGCACCAGCTGTCCCTTCCGCACTTCCTGCTTCCGCCTAATGACTTACGCCAAAACCGCCGCCTTCACCGAAGAGCAACAGTACCTATCTCGCGTGGCCAAAGCCCTGGCCCACCCGGCCCGGGTGGCCATCATCCAGTTTCTGGCCAGCAAGCAAACCTGCATATCCGGCGACATTGCCGCCGAGCTGCCCCTTTCACGCACCACCGTGTCGCAGCACCTGCAGGAGTTGAAGGCGCTGGACCTGATTCGCGGCGAGATTGATGGGCTGACGGTGTGCTACTGCCTCAATACCGAGCTGCTGCACAAGGTGCACCAGCAGTTCACCGCCTTTTTCATCGAGGCTACTAGCGGCGCGGTCTGCGGCCCGGACGATGCCTGCGCCTGCTAGGCCCACTCAACTTTTCATCCTCTTTTTAACAACGAAACGCCATGAAAATCTCTGAAATCAAGAAGTCCCTGGCTGAAGTGGAAGCCATCAATTTCCGCCTACCCACGGGCGAGTACCTGCCCGCGCACTTCCACGTCACGGAAGTGGGCTTGGTCAGCAAGCATTTCATCGATTGCGGCGGCGTGGAGCGCCACGAGACGGTGGCCAACTTCCAGCTCTGGGAGGCCGGCGACTACGACCACCGGCTAGCCCCCCAGAAATTCCTGCACATCCTGGAGTTGTCGCAGCGCATTCTGGGCACCGACGACCTGGACATTGAAGTGGAGTACCAGCAAGCCACCATCGGCAAGTTCGGCCTCACGCGCGAAGGCAACGACTTCGTGCTGACCCAAAAGCAGACGGCCTGCCTGGCGCAGGATGCCTGCGGCATTCCAGCCGCCCAGTCGTTTGCGCTGCCCCAGCTGCAAACGGTCGGCAGCTGCACCCCGGGCGGCGGGTGCTGCTAACACGGCCCAACGGCGCGGCCCCAGCGGGTCGCGCCGTTTGACTTTCTCCCCTTCATTTTTTCTGCATTCGATGACAATTGCGTTTTTCTCCGACGTGCACGGCAACCTGCCGGCCCTGGAAGCGGTGCTGGCCGACATGGAGCAGCGCCGGCCCGACATGATTTTCTGCCTCGGCGACCTGGTGGGCTATGCGCCCTGGCCCAACGAAGTGGTGAACGAGGTACGCCGACGCGGCATCCCCACGCTGGCCGGCAACTACGACCAGGGCATCGGCCTGGCCAGCAGCAACTGCGGCTGCGCCTACAAAACCGACACCGAAAAGGACCTGGGTGCCCAAAGCATCGCTTACACCAACCGCATTGTGGGCGATGCCGAACGGCGCTACCTGCGCCTGCTGCCCAAGCATATGCGCCTGGAGTTTCAGGAGGAGCCCTGCACCCTGAACCTGCTGATGGTGCACGGCTCGCCCCGCAAAATCAACGAGTACCTGTTTGAGGACCGGCCGGAGGCCAGCTTCCTGCGCGTGCTGGCCGAGGCCAACGCAGACATCATGCTCTTCGGCCACACCCACAAGCCCTACCACCGCACGTTTGCCTACGAGGTGGACGGCGAAACCCGCTACCGCCACGCGCTCAACATCGGCTCGGTGGGCAAGCCCAAGGACGGCGACCCGCGCGCCGCCTACCAGCTGCTGCACCTCGACCAAAACACTTCGCTCACCGACCCCGGCAGCGTGCGCTCGGAACTGGTGCGGGTGGAATACGACGTGGAGAAAGCCGCGCAGGCGGTGGAAGCCTCGCCGCTGCCCAATGAGTACGCCGATATGCTGCGCAAGGCTTATTAATCGGAGTTAATTATGACCATTGAACCACTCAGCGAAGCCCATTGGCCGGCAGTAAAGTCCATCTACGAAGCCGGCATTGCCACCGGCAACGCCACGTTTGAAACCCAGGCCCCCGATTGGGAGGCCTGGGACCGGGCGCACCTGGCGCACAGCCGCCTGGTGGCCGTCGATAAGGAAGGCACGGTGCGGGGCTGGGCGGCGCTCTCGCCCGTGTCGAGCCGCTGCGTGTACGGCGGCGTGGCCGAAATCAGCATCTACATCGCCGCCGCCGCGCGCGGTCAGGGCGTGGGTCGGCAGCTGCTGCAAGTACTGATTGCGGACTCGGAGGCCCACGGCATCTGGACGCTGCAGGCCGGCACCTTCGAGGAGAATGCAGCCAGCATTGGCCTGCACACGCAGGCCGGCTTTCGCGTCATCGGCCACCGCGAACGGATTGGCCAGCACCACGGCGTGTGGCGCAATACGGTGCAGATGGAGCGGCGCAGCCCCACTGTCGGCGTCGCTTAACTCAACAGCTTACTTTCTATGACCGCCCTGAACCAACCCCTGCCCACCGCCCCAGAACCCGCCGCGCTGGCCGAAAAGAAACTTTCGGGCCTTGACCGGGGCCTCACGCTCTGGATATTCCTGGCCATGGCCCTGGGCGTGGGCCTGGGCTACTTCGTGCCGGGCATCAACGGGGCCATCAACTACTTCTCGGTGGGCACGGTGAACGTGCCGCTGGCCATCGGCCTGATTCTGATGATGTACCCGCCGCTGGCCAAGGTCAAGTACGAGCAGCTGCCCACGGTCTTCAAAAACACGCGCATCATCAGCCTCTCGCTGTTTCTGAACTGGATTCTGGGCCCGCTGCTCATGTTCTTCCTGGCCATCTGGCTGTTGCCCGACAAGCCCGAATACATGATGGGCCTGATTCTTATCGGCATTGCCCGCTGCATTGCCATGGTGCTGGTCTGGAACGATTTAGCCGACGGCTCCCGCGAGTACGCGGCCGGGCTGGTGGCGCTCAATTCCATCTTTCAGGTGCTGTTTTACTCGGTGCTGGCTTGGCTGTTCATCACGGTGCTGCCGCCCTACTTCGGGCTGAAAGGCTACGCGGTGAATATCGGCATCTGGGACATTGCGCAGAGCGTGCTGGTGTACCTGGGCATTCCCTTCGCGGCCGGCTTTCTCTCACGCACCGTGCTGCGCCGCCTGAAAGGCGACGAGTGGTACGAGAAAGTGTACATCCCGGCCATCAGCCCCATTACCCTGGTGGCGCTGCTGCTCACCATCGTGGTGATGTTCAGCCTCAAGGGCGAAACCATCGTGCAGGTGCCGCTCGACGTGCTGCGCATTGCGCTGCCGCTGGCCCTGTACTTCGGCATCATGTTCGTGCTCAGCTTCGCTGCCGGCAAGTACCTGGGAGCCGACTACGCCGAGAATGCCAGCATTGCCTTCACGGCTACCGGCAACAACTTCGAGCTGGCCATTGCCGTGGCCATCGGGGTATTCGGCCTGAACTCGGGCCAGGCCTTCGCGGGCGTTATCGGTCCGCTGATTGAGGTGCCGGCGCTAATTGCGCTGGTCAACCTGGCCTTCTGGTTCCGCCGCCGCTGGTACGGCGGCAAAACGGTGGCCCCGGCCGCGTAACCCTTCCCTGCTTTAATTCCTTGTCATGTCTGTAAAGAAAAACGTGCTGGTGCTCTGCACCGGCAACTCCTGCCGCAGCCAGCTGCTGCACGGCTACCTCGGCCAAGAGCTAGGCGAGCGCGCCGCCGTGTACAGCGCCGGCGTCGAGGTGCACGGCCTTAACCCCCGCGCCGTGCGGGTAATGGCCGAAGACGGGGTGGACATCTCGCATCACACCAGCAACCACGTCGACGAGTACGCCGCCGTGCCGTTCGACTACGTGCTTACGGTGTGCGACCATGCCAACGAAGTGTGCCCGGTGTTCCCGTCCACCGCCAAGAAGCTGCACCACAACTTCCCCGACCCGGCCAAGGCCACGGGCACCGATGAGGAAATTATGCAGCAGTTTCGCGCGGTGCGCGACCAGGTGAAAGCCTACGCCCACGACTTCGTTCAGGCGCAGTTCCAGACAACTTAAAGTGGCTGAATAACAGTTGTATAGACTGGTAGAGTCTTACGCGGAATTCTTAGCTCAAACGCACGGTTGAGGTAAAGAGAGTTTTTCCCTCTCGCCCTGCTATATGGCAACTAACAAACCGGCCGGCGACGGCCACCGCAACGGCGCAGTGCGCGACCGTTCGCAAGTTTTCAACCCCGTCACGGAGCAATACGTGAAGCGGAACACCACCAACGGCCAGTTCATGGACGTGAAGCAAGATGGTACGCCCTTCAAAGGCGTGCGAAAAGAGAAGGGGGGCAAATAGCACTACTTCTACTCTGCTTTTTCTCAACAAAAAGGCGGCTCCGAAACGGAGTCGCTTTTTTATTTTAATTGTTGCCCCCGCTAATGCAGGTATCACGCCGACACCACTACATTCCCCAGTTCCTCATCAAGAATTTCGCGGATGCGGATGGAATGCTCTACTTGCTTGATAAGCAGACGGGTAGAATAGCCAAGCAGCGGCAAAGCCCGAAGGCCATATTCTTTGAAATGGACCGGAATACGGTTCTCTTTCACGGCCAGCCCAAAGACCATCTGGAAGCCCTGTATGCAGCTTTGGATGACAAGGCCGCCGCCGATTTGCAAAATGTCCTGCTCTCCCGACAAGCTTCTCTCGAAGAAGTGGTGAGCATTGTTGCACTGGCCAGCTCCCTTAAATGGCGCATACCGGCGAGCGACCCGGAGTTTGGCCGACTGAAAGAGGAGTTGAGCCTGGCCGACTTAAAGGCTGAAATCCGGCCCATCGACCAAGCTAAACCAGTGGACCAGAACGCGCTGAACCAGTTGGTGGATTCGGATGCTATCAAAGAGGCCAAGCGTATCTTATTGCCCCTGCTGCCGTTGTTTGACGAGAATAAACTTACCGACATTCACGCCAGCTGGTTTATTCACTCGCAGTCCGATGAACGGTTTCCCTCCGTAATTGGAGACTGCCCCCTACTGGAAAGGCCCAATGCTGACTATAGCAAGCTGGAAGACTTCATCTTTCCGCTAAGCGCTACCGATACGTTTGTTTACAAGCACGGGGCTCAGAAGCGGATTAAAAGCCCAATTTTTACTATCCAGAAGGACTTAGCTACCCTTCACTATTCCACGCGTTACGTTGCGTGCAGGAGCAAAACGCACTTGGAAACCATCGTGCAGATGTACAGCGCAATGCAAGCTCAAAACCAAGTAGGACAGCTCACGAAGCTCTTATTTGACTTCATCGCCTAGTCCCTTTAGCGAAATTCGAAACCCTGAGCAACTATCAGCCAGGTTCACTCCCCACGTTTCGCGCAATCTTTCACAGGATGCGGTTAACTACCCACGCCACCGCCAAGCTCTTCTAAAGCCCTTAGCCTCGGCGTCCGCAACGGTTAAGGCGTAAAACTCACCTGCCTTGTCCAGCTTGGTTCGGTCGTACATCTGGTCAAATGGCAAGTGATAAATCCGCTCACCCGTTGCCGGACTGATGTGGCATTTTATCATCGGAAAAGCTCCCAGCTTCACCTGCTCCCGTACCTGGACTCCTAAAGCCTGGGCAAATTTGCGGGCCGTATCCGACAAATCCGTTGAGGTGCAAAACACCCCCAGAATGTTACTGGCGGACAGTAACTGCGGGAAAAGGTGAAGCTGCTGCTCAGCTAGCTTTTTCTGCGCTGAGTCCAGATAGAATTTGACGGTGGTCCCGAACAGCTGATTGATGTGCTTCTCGTGGATGAGCTTGTGCTTGCTCCAGTACTTGCACTGCACGATGAGGGTGTTGCCGTCTTTACGACAGATTAAGTCCCTTCCCAAATCCTCCTTGCCATTCTCAATACCAAAATAGGTTACAGTATAGCCTTCGCACTCATACAAGTACCCCACGAAGCGCTCGTAGTCACGGCCCAGTTGATAAGGGCTTTTCCGGCCCTGCATGTATCGCTCCAGGGCCCGCTGGTTACGCTCGGTCGTGGAGAGGCTGCTGTATTCTCCGGCCGTCAGAAAAACACTCACCGGGTCGGCCTCCTGCGGTGCTTGCTCGCCAAACGTATCCTTTATTTCCAGCAGCGCCTCCTCTATTTCTCCTTCGCGGAACTCCGTCAGAAATGGAAACAGGCCTTCGTACTGGTTGATGACATACTGCAGGTGCTTTAGCTGAGCAGCTAGAATGCGCTTCTCTTTGCCGACTTCACGCACTGCCTGGGCAGAGGACTTGGCTGGCCGGGGCTTAAAGGCCAAATAGTCAGCAACCTGATTGTTGTTGAGTAAGACCAGGTCCGCAATTGCCCCAGCCAGCCAGGGAAAGCTTTTGCTTTTCTCGGTTAACACTTTTTCCAATCGAGCCACATCAGCGGTACGCTTGTCGAGTATTTTCTCCCGGACATTTAGCTCGGAATTCCTGGTTTGGTAATCCTTGTAAAGGCTGCTCTTTTCCTGCGCCAGCTGCTTATCAAGCCGGTTTTTTCTAATTGCTAGCAGCCCTAATCCAACCAGAAATCCGAGCAACACCAACCATAGATACAGATACTCGGCCATAAATAGTCAAGCTAACTAATAGTCATACCAGAGAACGAACAGGGACGATTACACCGAGCGCGCAATCTTCAGCATTGCCGCCGGCGAGTCGCCAAACTTGCACAGCGCCTCGCAGTGCTGGCGCAGCTCCGAAAACAGGATGTAGCGGATGGTGGCCCCGGCGGCCCGAATGGCGGGGCGCGAGAGTTGGGCCTGCACTTCCTTCTCGCGGGCATCGGGCACCACCAAGTAGAGGGCCGTTTCGTGCTCGGGCATG
This sequence comes from Hymenobacter sp. GOD-10R, assembly GCF_035609205.1. Lineage (NCBI taxonomy): Bacteria > Pseudomonadati > Bacteroidota > Cytophagia > Cytophagales > Hymenobacteraceae > Hymenobacter > Hymenobacter sp. GOD-10R. The sequence continues at coordinate 61,844 of NZ_CP141185.1, read as the reverse complement.
GAGAAGGCCAGGTCCGTCAGGCGCAGAATGCCGCTGTAGATGCTGGTGCTTTTCTCCACCTCGAAGGCTGCTACCACGCGGTTGGTGCCGGGCGCAAACCACACGATGTCAATCAGGCGGATGGTGCTGGCCACCTCAGCGGGCACGGGCAGTTCGGGGTGCTGGTCGAGGCAGAGAAACGAGAGCTTCTGTCCGCCGCACAGGCGGTTGCGGTCGTTGATAGCCGTGGTCACGTCGCAGCCCAGGGCCTTGCCCACGCGCAGCAGGTGGTGCTGCATCTCGGTGTGCTGATTTTCCTCCTGCGCTTCGGTCTGCACCTCCTTGTGGCGCTTCTGGGCCTGCTGCTGGTACTTGTCGCGGTCTTCGTCGGTGGCAAACTGCTGGTCGCCGGCAATCATCTTCTTCACGCCCACGTCGAAGAGAAGGCCGCTCAGCGCCCCGTAGTCGAGGCTCAGGTGCTGGCGGTGCTCCTGGTTAAGGTCGCGCAGCCGGTCGCGCATGCGCAGGTATTCCGGCCAGGAGCCGAGCTTGATTTTCTCCCCGAACAGGGCATTGAAGCCGTTGACGATGGCCGTGTTACAGGGCGGCATCAAGGTCGGGTGCAGGAAGTACAGGATGCTGGCCACCGCCGGGCCGAGGCCCTTGATTTTGCGGCGGTCCAGAATATCGATTTCCTTGAGCAGTTGCTGCTCGGTGGTGGCTGCCAGGCAGCTTTCCAGAAACTGGCCGAAGGCCCGCTTGTTGTCCTCGTGCTCGTAGATGTCGGGGATGCGCAGCTTGGGTTTCCAGTAGAAGGGGTGGGCCGCGCCCTGAAACACCTGCTTCTGCTCGCTGATGACGCTGAGCACGAATTCAAGCGAAGTGCCCTTAAAATCGTTGCCGAAGCTGCCGGCTTTGATGTCCTTCACCACCTGCTGCACCCCGCGCCGGATGGAGCGGAAAGCCTTCAGGCGCTCTTCGTTGTTGATAAACCAGGTATTGTAAACGGACTCGGAATCAGCTTTGTATTGCTGGATAAGGGGTGGTAGCGCGGCGGACATAAATCGGGGTGGGCCAATGGAACCACTAAGATGCGCAGAACCCCGGGGTCCGCAAGCCGGGACGCTCTAAATCCGCCGTCTCGGCCGGTTGTTGCGGCCTAATGCGTCATCCCGGGCATGGCCATTTGCGGCATATTCATCGGCTGCCCGGGACGCATGGTAAGGTCGCCGTACCGGGCCGCCACGTAGTAACCCGCGGCTAGCATCACCAAGGTGAGCACCGTTACCAGCGCTTTGCGGCCGGCCGAAACCTGGCCGTCGCCTTCCATGCGCATACCTGGCATGGCGTGTCCGGTGTGCGCGCTGGCGGCCAGCGGGGCGGCGTGCGTCATGCCGGCCATGGCCATGCCCGCGTGCTGGTGCCCAGCGGCGACCGGGGCCCCGCCCTTGCCCAGGGCCCGCTCGGTGCCCATGCCGTGCTTGAGCTGGTGCTTGACCAGCCACCAGTTGACGGGGTAGGCCACCACGACGCCCACGAGCGTCGCGGCCGACATCGAGGCCCAGAACCAGGGCGAGGTGGCTTCCATCGCCCGCATGTCGCGGCTCATGAGCAGCACCATGGTGGGCAGCATGCCGGCCATCATGGCGTTCATCGACATCCACTCCGGCAGAAACGAGCTGCGCACGGCTTCTCCGTAGCTCATGTTCATCATGTCCTTCATAAACAGGGCCTGGAAGATAAACAACCCGAATAAGAACCCTGCCGCGTATTCCACCCAGATATCGGTGCCCATGCGCAGGCCAAAGTAGCCGGTGATGGCGGCGGCCACGATGATGCCCGTAGCATCGCCGGCCGCGCAGTGAATCGTGGAGCCCACGGCCTGCTTCCAGAGTGGCGCTACGAACTGCTCGTGGGTACCGGGCGAGGGCTCGCGGCACGAAAACCAGTACACCAGCAGCCCCACCGGTCCGGTGTAGAGCGTGACCAGCACCCAGCCCCACTTCATCACTTTCATCTCCGGGGTGCTGGCAAACAGGTCCCAGGCCACGTAGAGCACCGAGAGGAGCGTGAGGCCGAACCAGGCCCAGAGCAGCCATTCCGGCAGCCAGGGAGTGTTGTGCATTTCCATTGGGAATGGGTGTAAATTAAAAAGCAGCGGGCTACGTAGCCCGCTGCTTTTCAGGTGAAAGGAAGGAGGACATTAGTAGCCTTTGTTGGTCAGCAGCCACTCCTGCATCTCCTTTATTTCCATCATTTGCTCGTCAATTATCTGTCGCGCCAGGGCTTTGGTTTCGGTGTGGCGACCCAGGTCCAAATCGGCCTGCGACGTTTCGATGGCGCTCTGGTGGTGGTCCTGCATGAGTTGGGCAAAATCGCGGTCGGTATTGCCGGTGATAACGCGCAGGTCGTTGGCGCGCATCATCTTATCCATGGCCATCATCTGGCGCGTGTTAAACGCCGGTACGAGTGGCGTTTCTACCCGGTGACCGGCCAGAAACGCGTTAAACTGCGTAATTTCGGCCTGTTGCGCAGCAATGATGCGGGTGGCCAGGTCCCGCATCTGGGTGTCCTTGCCATTTTTCAGTTCCTCCTGGGCCATGGTAATGGCTCCCTGGTGGTGCATCACCATCATCATGGCGTAGTCCTGGTCGGGGTCCTGGGTTTTCATCATGGCATCCATCTTCTTCATCATGTCGTGCATGAGGGTCATCATGGTGTTCTGGTCATGCGCCTGCACTTTCAGGCTGTCAGAATCGTCTTTGCTGCACGAGGAAACGAGCGTAACGGAAGCCAGCAGCAGGGCCAGCAGGGGAAGGCGAAATAGCTTTTTCATAATAGCAGGACGTGGTTAAGTTTTCCTGATTGCTAAAACGGCCTGCTCTAACCCAGGATTTATACCGATGCAGCCCCGGCTTGCATAATTTTCAACTAACCCACGCTGCCCATCACCAGAGCCGCTCGCGACTATCACAAAAAAAGGCAGCCCGGAATGGGCTGCCTTTTCGTGCGTTTGAGCGGTACCGCCGGACGCTACTTGTTACGCGTGAGCCAATCCTGCAACGCCAGGATTTCCTGGCGCTGGTCAGCAATGATGGCCTGCGCCAGGGCGCGGGTGGTGTTCTCGCGGCCGTGCACCAGCAGCGCCTCGGAGTTGTCGATGGCCGCCTGATGATGGTCGACCATTAGTTGGGCAAAGTCATAGTCCGACCGGCCCGTGATGGTGCGCTTATCGCTGCTGGCCATCATTTTATCCATGTTGGTTTTCTGGAGCTGGGTGAATTGTGGCACGAGGGGCTGCCGGGCCGAGTGGCCGCTGAGGAAGGCGTTGAACTGCGTGATTTCGGCCTGCTGCTTGGTGATGATGGTCTGGGCCGTCGTTTTCATTTCCTGGTTGGAGCCGCTTTTCAGCTCCTCCTGCGCCATTTTGATGGCCGCTTCGTGGTGCAGTACCATTTGAGCCGCAAAATCGTGGTCGGGGTCCTGGGTTTTGGCCTGCGCGTCCATCTGCGTCATCATGTCCATCATAATGGTCATGTACACACTCTTGTTATGGTCAGGGTCCATGTCATGGCTTTTGGAGCAGGAAGCCACGAAGAGCCCTAGCAGGGCCAGCATCAGCAAGGGTATACGGAAACGAGGCATGGAAATTATGAATGTTTGATGAAGTTCCATAACACCCCAGCCGGCCGCTTAGATTTTACATATCCGCGCAATTTCCATGCATAATTTCCGGCCTCCTTCACGCTCCCGTTTCATCGTCCGCGCCGCGGTTGATGATGGGCAGAATCTGGTACAGCATCTCCTTCGGGATGCCCAGCATATCGCGCTTTTCCGCGTAGTTCTCTAGAAATAAGGCAAAAGGGTGTACGCTCTGCATCTGCCGCTGCTCGTCCTCGGCTGCGCTCATGCCCTCCCAGGCCGGGGCATTTAGGTACGCCACATACTCTTCCAGTGTGTCTTCAAACACCAGCCGCCCATCCCGGAAGTCCTCGTGGTAGGCCAGCAGCGTATCAACGTCGATGATAATGAGGGGGCGCACGTTGTGCACGGGCAGCCCCTTCTGCGTCAGTTTAGCCAGTTCCTCCTGAAACCAGTCGTTGACGACCACGTTCAGGCCCGGCTGGTTGTAGAGCCGGTCGTGTACCACCAGCACTGGGTATATTATCAACTCCGCCGGGTCGAAATCCCTGTCAAACGGCAGTTGTTGGCGCAGCAAGCGTTCCACGTTTCCTGCCAGCTGCCGTGTTGCTTTGGGGTGCTGGTCTTCATCTTCGTAAAACTTCTTCCGTACCTCGTCCAAGTAGGTGGCAAAGTCGTGACCTGCCTTGGCATCCTTGTGAACCAGCACGTCCTTGGACTCGAAGAGCACCGCCCGGTTACCGTCGCGGAAATAGTAATCCGGTTCGGACTGCCCTTTTAGCTGCCACCCGTCGAAGATAGCGCGGCCGCTCAGGGCCAAACCACGGCCTTGGAAAATGGCATCCAGCAGGAGGTAAAGCAGGTACTGCTCTGAGAACAGGTCACAGTACACCGAGCGCCAGTCGGGCTCCCGCTGGCTTTTCGGCAAAGCCCGGTTGGCCAGATTGAACTGGAAATACAACCCCTTGTGTAGGGTTTCCAGCACCAAGACGGGGTATTCCAGCACGAAGGTGCCTGGCGATTCTTCACAGAGGGGAGTTGAGCGCAGGCTGGTAAAGTCTGCCATATCTAGGGGTTGTCCTTCTGGCAAGGTGAAGTGCCGCAGGAATGCGCAAGCCTCATCATGGTCTGGTCCGGGGGGCACCTCAACGGAAATACGGCCCGGGGTAGCAGTTTCGGTTACGGGCTTGATAATTCCACTTAGCTGGTTGAAGAAGGATTGCCAGTTTTTGCAATTAAAACGCTGCAGAAAAGCTCCCAGCAAAGGGGCAAAGCGGGACTCGGCCTCCAGAAACTCAAATAGCCGTACCGACTTAATAATCTGCAGGATGGCGATATGAGGCAACCGATGGTTTATCAACTCGAAATCCGAGAAGGTGCCTGCCAGCGCAGTCGCCGCGAGTGGCTGGTGGGGCAACAGCTGCCGGGCTGTCGTCATGGCTTGGTATTGCTCTTTGATATAGGCTGCATTCAGCACTAGGCACGCCGTGAACATGCTGCGCTCAAACTCGGCATCTGTTTGCTTAACCGGCCCGGCTGCCATCCCAAAGCAGTAGCCAAATAGCTGAAGCGCTGTTTTAGGATGGAAAAAGTTGAGCTTGGTGCCAACACGACTGGCCAGCGCCTGAGTCAGCAGATAAATGCGTTCGGCAAATGGGTCGCTGGATGGCCCGAAAATCTGTTGCATGTCCGTAACGTAATCACGGGCATGGGCCGGGGTTTGGCTCAGATAGCCGAGCAGGTGCGAAACGCCCTGCAAGCCATCCAAGCGGCTAACATCAGTCAAGCATGCTGTTACAGACGGGGTGGGTCCACTGAATAGGTCATCGAATTCAACGAGTAGCTGTCGGGTCATGGGTAGGCAATGAATTTGCAAGGTTGGTTGCTCGCTTTCTACTTTCTAAAGGTATCAACACAAAAAAGCAGGAGCCCGTTAAGTAGGCTCCTGCTCTTCGTTGAGTAAGTATACGCCACTAAATCAACGAGTCCAGACTGCGGCGGGCGTGGCTGGCTGGCCCTAGCCGCTGAAACTCGGTGGGGGTGAGGCCGGTCACCTGCCGGAACTGGCGCGAGAGGTGGGCCGGGCTGCTGTAGCCCAGCTGCTGCGCCACCTCGGCCATGGGCAGCTCGCCGTAGCCAATCAGCTCCTTGGCACGCTCCACCTTCTGGCGAATGATGAATTTCTCAATCGTGAGGCCTTCGGAAGCGGAGAACAAATGGGAAAGATAGTGGTAGTCCTTGCTCAGGTGCTCCACCAGATAATCCGAGTAGTTGAGCAGGCGCGGGCCGGGCGGCGGGTAATGAATCAGGGCCACCAGCAGGGTTTTGATGCGGTCCACCAGCTGGTCGCGGGGGTCTTCCAGCAGCTCAAACCCGGCCTCCTGCAGGCTGGCCCGAATGGCCGCCCAGTCGGGAGCCGCGCCGTCGGCCGTGCTCACGTCGGCCTCGCCCAAGGCTACCCGGTGCACCGTCAGGCCCAGCGCCGTCAGCTCCTCGCGCACCACCCGGATACACTGCGGGCACACCATGTTCTTAATCAGCAGCCGGTGCGAACCGGGCGGCGGCAGGACGTGGGCGATGCTGACGTCGGCTTTCATGGGGTGCGGCATTATTTCACCACTAAGCTACCCCGCAGCATGCCCATGCCGCAGGTGAAGGTAAAGGTGCCGGCTTCCTTCGGCAGCAGCTCCACCAGCGTGGTTTTAAAGGCCGGCAGGTCGCGGCGAACACTGAAATCGGGCATCAGCAGCTCTTCCGAGCAGCTGTTTTCCTCGTCGCGGTAGAAGCTCAGCTGCACGGGCTTGCCGCGCTCCACCTCAATCACGTCGGGCGAGTAGCCGCCCTTCACGGTAATGGCCACCTCCTGCACGCCGCTGGACGAGGAAACGGCATTGGCCGTCTGGCGGGCCGAGAAAAAGAAGTACCACAGCACAAACCCGGCGAGAGCCAGGCCGATGACAGTTACCATAATGGCGGTCGTATCCATAGCAGAGTGGAATTAATGATTGTCGAAGCTGCGCAGGCGCAGCGAGTTGGTCAGCACCGACACCGAGCTCAGGGCCATGGCCCCGGCCGCGAGCATGGGCGAGAGCAGAATGCCGAAGAAGGGGTAGAGCAGCCCGGCCGCCACGGGAATGCCCAGCGTGTTGTAGACGAAGGCAAAAAACAGGTTCTGCTTGATGGTGCGAATGGTCTGGCGGCTCAGCTCGATGGCCGTCACCACCCCGTTCAGGTCGGAGCGCATGAGCGTAATGCCGGCCGCTTCCATCGCCACGTCGGTACCCGAGCCGATGGCCAGGCCGATGTCGGCCTGGGCCAGCGCCGGCGCGTCGTTGATGCCGTCGCCGACCATGGCCACGGTGCGGCCCTCGGCCTGCAGCTCCTTCACCTTGCCGGCCTTATCGGCGGGCAGCACCTCGGCGAAGTAGCGCGTGATGCCCACCTGCCCGGCCACCTGGGCGGCCGTTTCGGCGTTGTCGCCCGTCATCATCACCACCTCAATGCCCAGGGCCTGCAGCTTTTTGATGGCGGCGGCCGAGGTGTCGCGCACGGTATCGGCCACGCCAACGAGGCCCACGGCCTGGCCAGCCACGGCGATGTAGAGCACGGTTTTGGCCTGGCTCAGCAGCTGCTCGGCCTGGGTTATCAGGGTGGGGGAGAGGCTCACGCTTTCGTCGGCCAGCAGTCGACGGTTGCCGATGAGCACGGCCTGGCCGCTCACGGTGGCGGCGGCCCCTTTGCCTTCCACGGCCCGGAAGCCGGTCGCCGTCAGGCTGGCCGCGCCCTGCGCCTCGGCGTGGCGCACCACGGCCTCGGCCAGTGGGTGCTCGCTCTGACGCTCCACGGCGGCCACCACTTGCAGCAGCTGACTGGCCTCCTGGCCGGGCAGCGTCCAGAAATCCGTTACGGCGGGCTCGCCCTTGGTGATGGTGCCGGTTTTGTCGAGCAGCACGGTGTTCACCTGGTAAGCCTTTTCCAGCGCCTCGGCGTTGCGAATCAGTACGCCGTGCTCGGCGCCCTTGCCGGTGCTGACCATGATAGCCGTAGGCGTGGCTAAACCCAGCGCGCACGGGCAGGCAATGATGAGCACGGCCACGAAGTTGACCAGCGCCAGCGGCAGGCGGGTGCCGGCCGGGGCCAAATCAAACCACAGCACGAACGTGAGAATGGCAATGACCACCACCGTGGGCACGAAAATGGAGCTGACCTTATCGGCCAGCCGCTGAATGGGGGCGCGGCTGCCTTGGGCGTCCTCCACCAGCTTCACAATCTGCGAGAGCATGGTGTCGGCGCCCACCTTGGTCACGCGGAAGCGGAAGGAGCCGGTTTTGTTGAGCGTGGCCCCGAACACCGCATCGCCCACCTGCTTTTGCACCGGTAGGCTTTCGCCCGTGAGCATGGCCTCGTCGAGCGCCGAACTGCCTTCGGTAATGAGGCCATCGGTGGCCACCTTCTCGCCGGGGCGCACCACCACGAGGTCGCCCAGCTGCACCTGCTCGATGGGCACGTCGACTTCCGCGCCATCGGGGCGCACCACGCGGGCCGTTTTGGCTTGCAGGCCGATGAGGCTGCGCATGGCGGCCGAGGTCTGGGTTTTGGCGCGTAGCTCCAGCACCTTGCCCAGCAGAATCAGGGCAATGATGGTTGCTGTCGTATCATAGTATACCTCGGGCATCAGGCCCCGGCTGGTGAAAAAGCCGGGCACCACGGTAGCCGCCAGGCTGTAGAGAAAGGCCGCACCGGTGCCCACGGCAATAAGCGTGTCCATGTTGGCGGCCCGGTGCTTGAAGCCGTTCCAGGCCGACACGTAGAACTCGCGCCCACTATAAAGCAGCACGGGCAGCGTGAGCAGCAGCAGGGCATAGTTGAGCCACTGCATATTGATGCGCGCCATCATGGCCGGCCAGAGCATGAGCATGCTCAACGGCATTATGAGGAGGGCTAGGCCCACGGCCACCCAGAAGCGGCGCTTGAGCTTGGCGTAGGCCACGGCCTTCTGGCGGTCGATTTCGGCGCTGCGTTCGGCGGCGCTGGTGTCGGGGGCGCGCTCCATCACGCCGTAGCCGGCGTTGATGACGGCTTCCTTGAGCGTGGCCGGGGAAGCTTCGGTGGGCACGTAGTCCACGGTGGCCTTCTCGGTGGCAAAGTTGACCATCGCCCGCTGCACGCCGGGCGTGCGGCTGAGCGACTTCTCGACGGCGGACGCGCACGAGGCGCAGGTCATGCCTTCTATGTCGAGGGTTTCGGTTTTAGTGGCAGGTTCCATAAAAAGCGGCGTAATGAGTGGTTTTTGAGCCATTTAGCCAGTTGGCGAAAGCCCATAATCACGCTACAAAGGAACGGCTGCTGAAGGGGGAAGTTGGTACTAAATACCGCCGCAGAATTGCATAATTTGACGGGTTGCCGGAGCCCTTTCTCGTAAGGGAAAGGGCTCCCGGCTGCCGTTATGAGGGGTTCTGGAAGAGGAAGCGCCCGTGCTGCTTTTCCAGATGGTCTTTCACAAACCACGGGATGCGGCGGATATTCTTCACATAATCCGGTGCCCCACCCGGCACCTGATAAGCACCTAGTTCGGTGGTGAAATTGGGCAGTACATTCATGAAGTGCTTGATGGCGGCTTCCTTTAGGCTATGCCGGTAGGGGTTGCCAAAAATTAGGTTGAAGCCCTCCCCGAGCGACCAGCTATTGGACACATCCTTTTCGAAAAACCGGCTGTGCTTATCGTACTGATTCGTGAGCACCACCAAATCAACGTTCTGGTATAAGGAGCGGTCCGTGAACGGCGTAGGCGTAAACAAACCCTCATGCTCCCACAGGTAGTTAAACCAGCGCTGCAGGTCTTCCGCATCGCCGCAGCCCACTACCAGCACATTGAGGTGCTGCTCATCAGTGGGCGCACCAAACTTCTCGTGAGCCGATTCGAGAAAGTCCTTTAAGCTGTTGTCCATGTTTTTGGCCGGCAAGTGCGGCTTGGTCGCCTCACCGCGTTTGGCCAGGCCTTCGTCCAGCGCCGCCGAAACGATGGCCATGGCCTCTTGCCCGCGGTCGGGCAGCCGGCCGGCGGTTTCGTACTTGAAGGCGTCCTGGCTATCCACCTTCTCCTTGGCCTTGAAATCGGAGCATTTCACTTCTACGTTGAACGTGAAGCCCGCGTCCTCAAACACGCAGTCCACGTCTTTATCGTTAGCAGGATTGATTTTGGCTTCCACGCGAAAATTGGTGGGGAACCGTTCGCCGAAGTACCGCGCCACCGTGGTTTCGACGGCGTATTGAATAAAGGTCTTCTCGTTAAAGGGCTGCTGCTTGAGCAGCATTTTCTCGGCGCACCAGAAGGCAAATTCCTTGGGCGTAAGCACCTGCTGCATTAAGGTGCCCGCTTGCAGAAAATCGGTGAAGTAGGGGTGGCCGGAGCTTTTGGCCCGTACCAGATAGTGGTTCGTGAGCGAGGATATTTCGTCCACGCGGTTGTTGAGTTCTTGCATGTGAGTTGTTAGAATTGAAAAGATTAGTGGTCGAGCAGGCGCAGGCTTGCACCGGTGTGCTCTTCCAATGATGAATACGAAACCCGATACTCTTTCTAGAAATTGGATTGAAGAAAGTTGTCTTCGCACTTCACTTTTATCAAACAGTTATAGCCCGCTTGCTTATAAAATCTCGCAGCCCACTTGCATAATTTTGCTCTTTGGCCGGAAACGACATGTATCCGATATGGAAGAAGATGGCGCTGAAGCGCTCAGTATCGCCGTTTTATCATCCTGCTGCCACTACGCTCTTACTACCCCCGGAACCCTTTGGCGGCATTGCTGGTAGTTAAGCAGTCTTACTCCTTCCCGGAGATAAGTCTAATTTTGCGGTTGCTTAGTGCCCGTTATGTTCCGTAGCCTGTTCCCCTTCCGCCGTTTGCTGGCGACGAGCTTCCTGCTCGTCTTCGTCAACGTGTTCGTGGGGCAGTGCTGGTGCGCTTCCGTGAATCCTGCCCAGATGGCTCCGCCAATGGCGGCCATGAGCCACCACCAGGCGGAAAAGCCTGCGCATCCGGGCTGCCACGGTCATGGCGCAATAGCCGAACACCATGGCAAGCACGACGGCCACCCGGGTAAGTCGACCCGCAACCACGACTGCTGCAAGGACAAATCGGCCTCGCTGCTTTCGTCGCTGACTTCGCCGGCGCAGAAGCAGCTGCTGGTGCCCGCTCCGGCGCTGCTGCCCGAAGCCATGGATTTCCACTTCCGGCCCGCCGCCGGCAAGTGGGACCGTACTTGCGCGGTCACGCTGGTGCCCAGAGAGCACCTGCCGCCTAAAATACCCGACATCCGTATTTTCATCCAGTCGCTGACTGTCTGATTCTTCCGACGCGCTAAGGCTCGCGCCGGCATAGCTATGCTATGTCCGGGGCGGGCCTTTTCGTTTGCTCGTTTGCGTGGCCCGGCCGCGCCCCCTTCCCCCAATTTCCTGGTTTTTCCTCCCGCGCAATGAAGAGTTGCTGTCAGGAGGCCGGTGCGCCGCCCCCGCGTGGGCCGGGCCGTCGCTGGCTGTCCTACCTGCTCTACGCCGGGCTGGCTGCCGCCCTGGGCTTCGTGCTCTGGCAGCAGTGGCAGGCGTAGGCCCCAACGGCCCTTTCCGGGGCCGGATTTCCCATCCCATACCCGTTTTCATGAACCGCTTTCTTGTTCCGCTGCTGGCCGCTGCCAGCGTTTTCACCGTTGCCAGCTGCTCCTCGGATTCTTCGAGCAGCAACGCCACCAACACCGTTACCACGCCCACCGGCACCGCGCCCGACAGCACGGCTGCCCACGCCGGGGGCCACACCTACGCCTGCCCCATGCACCCGGAGGTGACCAGCACCAAGCCCGGCGAGAAGTGCCCCAAGTGCGGCATGGAGCTGGTTCACAACGACCAGGTGAGCAACGGCAAGAGCTACCAGATGCAGTTCGAGCCCAAGCCCATGCAGTTGGTGGCCGGCCAGCCCGTTACGCTCACCTACACCCCGCAGGAAATCGGCAACGAGAAAGCGCCGGTGCCGCTGGCGGTGGTGCACGAGAAGAAAATCCACCTCATTATCGTCCGCAAGGACTTGTCGGTGTTCGACCACGAGCACCCCGAGTTCACGGCGGATGGCAACTACAAGGCCGCGTTCACTTTCCCCAAGGGCGGCGACTACGTGCTGTTTCAGGACTACACGCCCGATGGCAGCGGACATCAGCTCGGCCGCCAGGTGGTGAGCGTGCAGGGGCCCAAGTACACGCCCGTCAAGTTCCGCCAGGACCAGATGCAGTGGAGCAAGGATGGCTACCAGGCCACGCTGGCTTTTGACAAGGAGCTGAAAGTAGGCCAGCTGCTGGGCATGAAAATCACGCTGAGCAAAAACGGCCAGCCCGTGACCGACCTCGACAAGTACCTCGGGGCGCTGGGCCACGTCGTGGTCATCAGCGAAGACACCGAGCGCTACCTGCACGTGCACCCCAACGACCAGGCCGACAAGGGCCCTGTCATCGGCTTCAACACCAACTTCGAAAAGCCCGGCCTGTACCGCGTGTTCCTGCAGTTCAACCACGGCGGGCAGATTCACACCGGCGACTTCACCATCAACGTGAAGGCCTAATTCCGGACCCATCACCTCATTTTTTCACCGCTTACCCCAACCCAAACCCCATGAAAAAGTCCGCATTTCTCCTCGCCGCCCTCTGTTCGGGCACCCTGCTGCTGGGCAGCTGCAACTCCGATAAGTCGGCCGACACTACGACGACTGCCACTACTTCGGCCCCAGCCGACACCGCTGCGGCCGGCGACATGGCTGGCATGGACCACTCCAAAATGGCTGATGGCACCGCCGGCACCTCGCCCCTGATGGCGTCGATGAACGAGATGATGGCCAAGATGGACGCCATGAAGCCCAAGGGTAACACCGACCACGACTTTGCCCACATGATGATGGAGCACCACAAGGGCGCCATTGCCATGGCCGACATCGAGCTGCGCGACGGCAAGGACGCCACCATGCGCCAGATGGCCGAGAAAATCAAGGCCGACCAGCAGAAGGAAATCGGCGAGCTGGAGCCCATTGCCGAGCGTCTGGACTCGGCCCCGACCAACTACAAGCCCCAAGACCCGGCCGACCCCTTCACCGCCCAGATGAAGGCCTCGATGGACGGCATGATGAAAAATATGCCCGCGACGGTGGCCGACCCGGACATGAACTTCAACATGCTGATGACGGTGCATCACCAGAGCGCCGTGGACATGGCCAAAGCCGAGCTGGCCCACGGCAAAGACACCAAGCTCAAGGAGATGGCGCAAATGATGATTGACGCCCAGCAGAAGGAAATTCAGCAGTTCAAGGACTGGCACGCCAAGAATGCCGGCAAGATGCAGTCGGCCGGGGCGGCCTACGTGTGCCCGATGAATGACGGCGGCCAGAGCAATGCCCCCGGCAAATGCCCGAAGTGCGGCATGGACCTGGAGAAAAAAGCGTAGCCCATCCCTTTTGACCCCGCTGCTCTATCGCCCCATGAAAATGCTCCGCCCCTTCCTCGCCGCGCTGGCTTTACTGGCCGCCGCGCCCCTCGCCCACGCCCAGCACGCCGAAATGGCGGCGGGTGAAACCCACGCCCACGTCGCGCCCCACGGCGGCGTGGTGCGCTCGGCCAGCCCCTACCACCTGGAGCTGGTAGCCCAGCCCACCGAGCTGGCTTTCTACCTGCTAGGCACCAAGATGAGCGCCGTGCCCAACAAGGGCATGAGCGGCTCGGTGCTGGTGCAGCTGAGCACCAACGCCACCGTGACCGTGCCGCTGGCCCTGGCCGGCGATGACCACCTCACGGCCAAGCTGCCCGCCGGGGCCAAGGTGCGCACCGCCATCGTGACGCTGAACACGGCCGACGGCAAAGCCCTGACCGTGCGCTTCGATAAGCTGGACGAGGCCCACGGCCACAAGGCCTTGGGCGCGGCCTTTGCCTGCCCCATGCACCACGAAGTGACTGCCACCGAGCCGGGTAAATGCCCGAAGTGCGGCATGGCGCTGGTCAAAAAATCCTAGCTACGGGCGGTCCGCTTCCGGGCCGCCCTTTGTGTACCGCTCCCCTTCGCTGGCTGCTGCCGGCGGAGGGGTCAGCGGCCAAACTACTGCTTATGAATACTCTTCCCATTCGTCACCGCCGACCCGGGCTGGTGCTCTTGCTGCTACTGCTGGTGCTGCTGGCTGGTCCGGCGGGGGCGCAGCAGGTCGTGGTGCGCCTCGACAGTGCCGAGCAGCTGGCCCTGCGCCGGCACCCGCGCCTGCGCCAGTCGGCCGAGGAAATCGCGGAGCAGCGCGCCCTGAAGCGCGGCAGCTTTTCGCCCACCAACCCGGACTTTCTGTTCTCCGCCCCCACGGGCGAACGCTGGGCCCCGGGCGTAGTGCAAACCATCGACTTCCCCACCGTGTACCGCCGGCAGGCGCAGGCCGCGCAGGCCGGCATCACCCTGGCCGAGCGGGGCCTGGACGTGAACCGGGCCACCGTGCGGCGCGACGTGCGCCAGGCCTACCTGAGCCTGCAGTTTGCCGAGGCGCAGGTGCGGCAGCTCACCTACCAGGACAGCCTGTTTCGGGCGCTGCAAGTGGCCACCGACCGCCTCTTCAAGGCCGGTGAGGTGACCGCCCTGCAGCGCGTGAGCACCGAGGCCGAAGCCCGGCAGGTGCGCAACCAGCTCGACCAGGCCGTGGTGGACCAGCGCTCGGCGCAGCGCCGCCTGGGTTTGCTGCTCGGGCAGCCGGAAGCCAACCTCACCGCCGATACCGACCTGCGCCAGACCGGCCCCGAATTGGCCCGCGCCGGCGCGGAGCTGCTGGGCACGCTGCCCACCCAGGACAGCGCCGCCGTGGCCCTGAGCCCCACGCTGGCCTACTACGGCCAGAACGTGGCCCTGAGCCAGTCGGGCATCAGCCTGGTGCGGGCCCGGCGCACCCCGGCCCTCACGCTGGGCTATCAGAATCAGGCCTATGAGAACTCCGTGGTGAAGTACCGCTTCCAGTTCGGGGTGTCGGTGCCCATCTGGTTCTGGACCTACCGCTCGCAGCTGCAGGCGGCCACGGCGCGCAGTAAGGCCGCGCAGGCCCAGCTGCAGGTGCAGCGCCTCGACCTGGGCACCCAGTACCAGCAGGCCCTGGCCGACACGCGCAAGTTCGCCGCCTCGCTCACCTACTACGAACAGACCGGCCTGCCCCAGTCGCGGGCCATCATCAGCCAGTCGCAGCGCCTGTTCAAGGCCGGCGAAATCAGCTACCTGGTGCTGATTCAGAGCCTGAACCAGGCCTTTACCATTCAGAATACCTACCTGACCACCATCCGCGACTACCGTCAGGCCATCGTTGCACTTAACTACCTGCGGGGACAATAATGAAGAATCTCCTCCTGCTCTTGCTGGCCCTGCTGCTGGCCACCGGGGCCCGCGCCCATGGCGGCGAAGACCACGGCGACGCGGCCAAGCCCTCGGCCGGGCCGGTGGCCACCACCTTCTCGGTGGCCGCGCTGTCCGAAAGCTTCGAGCTGCTGCTGCGCTTCGAGCCGCTGAAAAAGGGCGAAGACGCCGACATGCGGCTGTTTGTGTCGGACTACGCCACCAACGCCCCCATCAAGGGGGCCAGGCTGACGGTGACCTGCCCGGAAGCGGCTGATTTGAAGTTCACGGTCAGCGAAAAGTCGCCGGGGGCCTACCTGGTCGAGGGCACGTTTCCGGCCAACAAGAAATACAGCCTGGCCGTGAACATCGTGGCCGGCGACAAGGCCGACTTGATGCTGCTCTCCGGCATCGAAGTTGGCAAGCTGCTGCCCGTGGCGGCGGCACCGGCCCCGGCGGCGGCTCCCCTCATCGGCTCCTGGAAAACGGTGCTGCTGCTCTTTGGAGCCTTCGCGCTGGGCATTGCCGCCACCGCCCTGGTTATGCGCCGCCGTCGACCGGCCGCTGCCGTCCCCACCCCAACGCCCGCTGTTTATGAAAACCACGCATAAGTTTCTCGCCGCCACAGCCGCCCTCGGCCTGGCCTTTTCCGTGCTGCTGCCCCCGCCCGCTGCCTTGCTGGCGCATCCCGGGCACGACGAAGCAGCGAAGCCCAGCTCCGGGCCGGCCCTGACCGACGCCGTGGCGTTGCCCAAGGAAAGCCAGTTTCTGTTCGGGGTGCGCACGGCCCTGGCCGGCTATTCCGACACCTATAACCGGCTGACGCTCTACGGCACCGTGGCCTCGGCCGCCGGGGGCGAAGGGCGGGTGGTGGTACCCCAGACCGGGCGCATCGTGCGCCTGTCGGCCAAAGTGGGCCAGCCGGTGCGCGCCGGGCAGGTGCTGGCCGTCATCGACCAGACCCTGGATGCCACCCAGCAAATCGGCCTCAGCACGGAGCGGGCCAACGCCCAGGCCGAGCTGCGGGCCGCCCAGCAGGACTACGCCCGCCTGCAAACCATCGCCGACATCGCGGCCCGCAAGGATGTGGTGGCCGCCGAGCTGCGCCTGCGCCAGGCCCGCCAGAACGCGGGCATTCTCAACGGGCAGGCCAGCAACCGCCGCGTCACGATTACCTCGCCCATCAGCGGCACGGTGGACGTATTTACCCTGGCCGTGGGCCAGCAGGTGACGCAGGGCGACGAGCTATTCCGGGTGCTCAACCCCGGCAAGCTGCGGGTGGAAGCGCAGGTGTTTGCGCAGGATTTGGATAAGATTCCCGCCGGGGCCCAGTTTCAGGTGGAAGGCCTGCAGGGGCAAACCGGCAGCGCCCCGGCCCGGCTGGTGGTGTTCAGTAACGTGGTGAACCCGGTGAACCAGGCCCGCCAGCTGATTCTGGAGCTGGACAACAGCGGCAGCAACCTGTTCCGGGCCGGCCAGGCCGTGAATGTGCAGGTGCTGGGCCGCAGCGGCGGCGGCAAAAAGCAGCTGGTGGTGCCCACTTCGGCGCTTACGGACCTCAATGGCAAGCCGGTGGTCTTCGTGCACACCGACCCGGAAACCTTCAAAATCCACTACGTGCAGCCCGGCGCCGCCAACGGCGCGCAAACGGTGCTGCTGGCCGGCGACGTGAACGAAAACGACCGGGTGGTGAGCGTGGGCACCTACCAGCTCAAATCCATCTACCTGAACCAATAGCGGATGCTCGATAAAATCATTCGGTTTGCCCTGCAAAACCGCCTGCTCATGCTGGCCCTGGCCGCGGGCCTGCTCATTGCCGGCACCTACACGGCGCGCCAGCTGCCCGTGGACGTGCTGCCCGACCTGGACCGCCCCCGCGTAACCGTATTCCTGGAAGCCGCCGGCATGGCCCCCGAGGAAGTGGAGGCCCTGGTGACGCTGCCCGTGGAAACGGCCCTGAACGGGGCTACCGGCGTGGCGGCCGTGCGCTCCAACTCGGCCATTGGCCTGGGCATGGTGTTCGTGGAGTTCGACTACGGCACCGACATTTTCACCGCCCGCCAAATTGTGGCCGAGAAGCTGCAAACCGTGAGCGGGCAGCTGCCCACCGGCATCACGCCGGTGCTGGGGCCGATTTCATCGGTAATGGGCCAGATTATGCTCGTGGGCCTCTCGGGTGGGCAGCAGACCAACGCGGCCGACCTGCGCACGCTGGCCAACTACACCGTGCGCCAGCGCCTGCTCAGCATTCCCGGCGTGGCCCAGGTCATTCCCATCGGCGGCGACAACCTGCAGTACCAGGTGCTGCTGGATATGCCCCGCCTGAACGCCACGGGCCTGACCGTGACGCAGGTCGAAGAAGCCCTGCGCCGCTCCAACCTCAACACCACCGGCAACTTCTTTGACCGCAACGGCTCGGAGGTGCTGATTCGCAACCTGGGCCGGCTCCGCTCGGTGGCCGACATCGAAAACATCATCGTGGGCTACCGGCAGGGCTCACCCATCAGCGTCAAGCAGGTGGCCAACGTGGCCTTCGGAGCCCGCTTTAAGCGCGGCGACGGCAGCGTGAACGGCAAGCCCGCCGTCATTCTGAGCATCGAAAAGCAGCCGGGCACCGCCACCGTGGGCCTGACCCAGGCCGTGGAACAGGCCCTGGTTGAGCTGAAGCCCTCGCTGCCGAAGGACGTGCGGGTGAACACGCGCCTGTTCAAGCAGGCCGATTTTATCGAGTCGTCAATTACCAACGTCGAGGAAGCCCTGCGCGACGGGGCCATTCTGGTGGTCATCGTGCTGTTTGCCTTTTTGCTGAACGTGCGCACCACCTTCATTTCGCTGGTGGCCATTCCTTTATCGTTGCTGGTGACCGCCCTGGTGTTCCGCGTGGCCGGCATCAGTATAAATACGATGACCTTGGGCGGGCTGGCCATCGCCATCGGCGAGCTGGTCGATGACGCCATCGTGGACGTGGAAAACGTGTTCCGCCGGCTGCGCGAAAACCAGCACCTGCCCCAGCCCAAACCGGCCCTGCAGGTGATTTACGCCGCCTCCTCGGAGGTGCGCAACTCCATCGTGTACGCCACCATCATCGTGGTGCTGGTGTTCCTGCCGCTGTTCGCGCTCGAAGGCATGGAGGGACGCATTTTCGCGCCGCTGGGAATTGCTTACATCACCAGCATCGTGGCGTCGCTGTTCGTGTCGCTCACCATCACGCCGGTGCTCTGCTACTACCTGCTGCCTAAGATGAAGCAGATTCGGGCGGCCGAGCAGGAGGGGGGCCTAGTGCGCTGGCTCAAGCGCAAGGACACCGGCCTGCTGGACTGGGGCCTGGCCCACCCGAAAATGGTGCTCACGGTCACCGGGCTACTGTTCGCGCTGGCCGCCTCGCTGGTGCCCTTCTTCGGCACCGAGTTCCTGCCGCCCTTCAACGAGGGCTCGCTCACGGTCAACTTCTCGGCCCCGGCCGGCACCTCGCTCACCGAGTCCAATAAGCTGGGCACGCTGGGGGAAGAGCAGATTTTGCAGCTGCCGGAAGTGGCTTACACCGCCCGCCGCACCGGCCGCGCCGAGCTGGACGAGCACGCCGAGTCGGTCAACAACTCGGAAATCGAAGTCGCCTTCAAAACGCCCGAGGAGCTGAAACAAGCGGGAAAAACAATGCGCAGCCGGGAGGAAATCCTGGCCGACCTGCGCCAGCGGCTGGGTCTGATTACCGGCGTGAACGTCAACATCGGCCAGCCCATCAGCCACCGCCTCGACCACCTGCTGAGCGGGGTGCGGGCGCAGGTCGCCATTAAGGTATTTGGCAACGACCTGCTGGAGCTGCGCCGCTATGCCAACGAAATCCGCACGGCGGCCGGCTCCGTGCCGGGCGTGGTCGACCTGCAGGTGGAAAAGCAGGTGCAGATTCCGCAGCTGCTGGTGCGCCCCCGCGACGCCGCCCTGCGGGCCTACGGCCTGGAGCGCGGCCAGGTGGTGGCCACGCTCGAAACCCTGTTTCAGGGCGACGTGGTGTCGCAGATGCTCGACGGGCAAAAGCGCTTCGACCTCATCGTGAAGCTGCCCGAGGCCCAGCGCAACGACATCGCCACCATCGCCCAGACCCGCATCGAAACGCCCTCGGGGGCCTTGATTCCGGTGAGCCAGGTGGCCGACGTGAGCTACGAGCCCGGCCCCAACACCGTGAACCACGAAAACACCCAGCGCCGCATCACCGTCTCGATGAACGTGGCCGGGCGCGACCTGGGCTCCACCGTCAAGGAGGTGCAGGCCCGCATCAACCAGCAGGTAAAGCTGCCGGCGGGCTACTACCTGACCTACGGCGGGCAGTTCGAAAGCCAGCAGTCGGCTTCGCAGAAGATTCTCTGGCTGAGCCTGTTCTCGCTGGCCGGCATCTTCCTGGTGCTGTACTCGCACTTCAAGTCGGGGCTGATGGTGGGGCAGATTATGCTCAACATCCCGCTGGCCCTCATCGGCTCGGTGGTGGCGGTGCTGCTCACGGGCGGCACCTTCAGCATTGCCTCGCTGGTGGGCTTCATCACGCTCACCGGCATTGCCTCGCGCAACGGCATCATGATGATTTCGCACTACATCCACCTCGTGGAGCATGAGGGCGAGCAGTTCGGCAAGGAGATGATTATCCGGGGCTCGCTCGAACGCCTGGTGCCGGTGCTGATGACGGCCCTGGTGGCCGCGCTGGCCCTGGTGCCGCTCACGCTGGCCAAGGACGCGCCGGGCAAGGAAATCCTCTACCCGGTGGCCACCGTCATCCTCGGCGGCCTGCTCTCTTCCACCTTCCTCGACATCATGGTGACGCCAGTCGTGTTCTGGCTTTTCGGCGAAAAGGCCCTGGCCCAGTACCAGCGCGGCCACCACGAAGTCAGCCTTGATGCCCACCCGCAGGAGCTGGATGCTCAGCCCCTTACCCCGCCCGCCGACCTGAACCCGGTGCAGCCGGCCGTCTAAGCTTCTGGTCATGTCCCTGCCTCCATCCCTTACGCCCGACGATGCCGGCTGTGTGCTTTACATCAAGCACATGGTCTGCTCGCGCGGTATTCGGATAGTACGGCGGGAGTTGGAAAGCCTGGGGCTGCGGGTGCTAGACGTGCGGCTGGGCGCGGCGACGGTCGTCAGCCTGGATGGGCAGCTGGACTGGGCGCGTATTCGCCTGGCACTGGCCGCGGCCGGCTTTGCGCTGCTGGAAAGCCCCACGCAGGCACTGGTTGACCGGGTGAAGCTGGCCGTGGCCGGGCTGCTGCGGCGGGCCGTCACACTGCGGCACCGCGAATTAATTCCCACCCTGGCCCGGGAAATGGGCTTGGATAGCCGCCGCCTGCACGCGGCCTTCGCCCAGCTGCCCGGCCACGAAAGCCTCATTAGCTACATCACCAGCCAGCGGCTGGCCTACGCCCAGGAGCTGCTGGCGACCTCCCGGCTCGACATCGGGCGCATTGCCCGACAGTTGGGCTACGGCAGCCTGGCGCACTTTTCGGGTCAGTTCCGGCGGTTCGCGCAGTGCTCGCCCTCGGCTTATCGGCAGCAGGTGGCTTTGGTACAGAGCATTGATTAACAACATCATTGCCGGTTGTTGAAGACAAATAAGATGAGTTAGAAACTTACCAGGCTTCGCCCCACGTTTTGCTTCTCTTTTATCTTTCACAACACCACGTCCTCTTCATGGCCAGAATTACCAAAACATTGCAACTACCCATGCCGGCTGATGCAGTAAATCAACAACGTGCCAAACAGTTCTTTGGGGCATATACTTGTCAAATGATGGTTGGTCCTTCGGATACGCCATTTTATCTGGGGACGCCCACGCCTCGGGTTTGCCGGTTTTGTGGCAGAACAGAACCAGAGGTGTCGTTCCGAAAGGATGCGCACGTAATGCCCGACTTTATGGGCAACCGCAACATTCTTTCTTACTTCGAGTGCGACACGTGCAACGCGTTGTTTGCGAAGTACGAAGACTCGTTCGCCAACTACTTGGGCGTGGCCCGAACCTTTAACCAGATTAAAGGCAAGAACAAGAAAGTCCCCAAATTCAAGGACAACAAAACCGGGCTAGAGGTGTCCATGGGCGCGGAAGGTCTGAATATCAAGACGATTCAGGGCCAGGACCCGCTCATTATTGATGCGACTACAAACTCGGCGCAGCTGGTAACTACTCGCCCCAGCTACATTCCGATTCACCTAGTTAAGCTGTTGCTGAAAATGGCCCTTTGCTTACTTGATGAGCAGGAAGTGGCCGATTATGCATGGGCCAAACGGTTCGTTACCTCGGAGGAGCATGATGAAGCAGCTCAGGGCATGGGCTTGCTGAGCGTGATGATGCACTCCATTCCCGGTCCGCCGGTATTTCCGGCACCCTTCGCTCAGCTCTTTACCCGTAACGGAACATCACCAGCCGACATCCCGGAAAAGGTGTTTGTGCTCTACTATGCTAACTACTATTTTCAGTTGGCATTGCCCTTTAGCCGAGTAGATAAGGTTCGATTCCTGGCGATTACGCCTCCTTTGAAGACTATTGACATACCCGTTTTCCCCCTCTTGATTGGGGAAACGTGGCTGGCAGACTACGGCCCCGCCTCGTTTAAAAGGGTTGATTTTACTTCCAATCAGAAGCGTGTAGGAGAAGAGCATCGGTTCTCCCTATCCTTCGAGAAAATGGTGGAACTACCGCTTGACCCGGCAACGCCAAATGATGCAAGTCAAGGAGCAATTGATGTAAAACCAGGCTAAGCACGGCGGGTATAAGCAGGGGTAACTCAGGCGTAACGCCGTTCACTCCTAATTCCATTACCCATGCACGCTCAAAACCAATCCCTCCTCGACGCCCTCAACGCCTGCATCGCCGCCTGCGAGCACTGCGCCACCGCCTGCCTGCAGGAAGAAGATGTGAAAATGATGGCCCGCTGTATTAGCCTCGACCGCGACTGCGCCGATATCTGCGCCCTGACGGCCCGCCTGATTGCCCGCGGCTCGGAGCACGGCCCGCATTTGCTGCGCGAATGCGCCGAAGTGTGCAAAGCCTGCGGCGACGAGTGCGAAAAGCACGGTTCCCACATGCAGCACTGCAAGGAGTGCGCCGAGGCCTGCCGCCGCTGCGAGGCAGCCTGCCGCGCGGGGATGAAAGTAGCTGCCTAAACCTGCTCTTCTGCTGACGGCCGGGTGACGGGAAATCATGCAAGTCCCCTGCGCAATTCTATACCCCTGGCGTGCCACTCTGGCCGCAGCTTTGCGTGTTGTATTGGCACGAACCCGGTGCGGGTTCCTTAACTCAACTCGTCATGAAAACCCTGCAATTCAAAACCAACATCAACTGCGGTGGCTGCATCAAAGCCGTCACGCCCGCCCTCAACCAGCAAGCCGGAGCCGGCAACTGGCAGGTCGACACGGCCAACCCCGATAAGATTCTGACCGTCAACTCCGACCAGCTCACTTCAGAACAAGTCGTGCAGGCCGTGGAAAATGCCGGCTTTAAAATTCAAGCGGCCTAATCCTTCGCTAAACCAAAAACGCCCGGCTGAGCCGGGCGTTTTTGGTTTAATGGGGTTCCACCTGCTGAATTCCCTCGATTTCGCAACAAGCACCGCCGGGTCGGCTAACATGACAAAGCTCACGCATTAGCCCCACGCTTGTCATGGCACCCCATCCAGCCCCGGCGGACCTTTGACACGGCTGGTTCCGCGTCTCGCATCCACTGCTCGTGAACGAGCAGCTCGTGGTGCGGCCAGTTACGCACCCGTTCTCCCATAACAATCATTTCCCCCTCCCATGAAAAAGCTCCCCTATCTGCTGGCCACCCTTCTGTTCGCCGGCCTGGCCAGTGTTTCCTTCGCCCAGACGGCCCCGAAGACCGCCCACGCGCATTCCGCCACCAAGTCGTCGCATCAGGACTGTTGTATGATGAAGGACGGCAAGATGACCATGATGAAAGGCGGCAAGATGATGCCGATGACCGCCGACATGACCATGGCCGATGGCACCGTGTGCATGACCGATGGCACCTGCAAAATGAAGGATGGCACCACCATGAAAATGAAGGACGGCCAGTGCATGATGATGAGCGGCAAGATGAAAATGCCCGCTGGCGCGAAAGGCCACCACAAAATGGACGGCATGAAAATGTAGTCGGCCGGTCCGGTCTCGGCGGTCGCGGCTAACCGCCGCGAGCGTTGAAACTACTCCTTTGACTAGCGGACTCGCGGCTGGCCGCGAGTCCGCTTTTTTTTACTCTTCGCCTAGCTCCCCACCGGATGATTCACTCCCACGACCCCGCCATGGCCCAACGCCCCCTGTCCGCGCCTGCGCCCACTACCGCAGGCGACGGACCGCAGCCAATGGACCACAACAAAATGGACCACAGCCAGATGGACCACGGAAAAATGGACCATAGTCCGGCGGGCGGCCACGACCACGGGGCCATGATTGCCGACTTCCTGCGCCGGTTCTGGGTGTGCCTGGCGCTGTCGGTGCCCGTGGTGGCCGGGTCGATGATGTTCCAGAACCTGGTCGGCCACCAATTTACTTTTCCCTACAGCACCCCGCTGCTGCTGGGGCTGGCCACGGCCATTTACCTGTATGGCGGCTGGCCGTTTCTCAGCGGCACGGTAGGGGAGCTGCGCAGCCGGCAGCCCGGCATGATGACCCTGGTGGCCGTGGCCATCAGCGTGGCCTACGGCTACAGCGTGGCCGTGACCCTGGGCTGGCTGCAGGGCATGGACCTGTTTCTGGAACTGGCCACCCTGATTGACATCATGCTGCTGGGCCATTACCTGGAGATGAAGTCGGTGGCCGGGGCCTCGCACGCCCTGGAGCTACTGGTGCAGTTGCTGCCCGCCGACGCCCACAAAAAGGAGGGCGATACTATTCGGGACGTGAAAGTCACGGCCCTGGCCGTCGGCGACGTGGTGCTGGTGCGGCCCGGCGAGCGGATTCCCACCGATGGCGAAGTGACGGACGGCAGCAGCGCCGTGAACGAGAGTATGCTCACGGGCGAAAGCGTGCCGGTGCAAAAGGCGGCGGGCGGCAAGGTCATCGCCGGGGCCGTCAACGGCGAAGGTGCCCTCAGCATCCGGGTCACGCACCAGGGCGCGGACAGTTACCTGAGCAAGGTGGTGAAGATGGTGGGCGAGGCCCAGAACACCAAGTCGCAAACCCAGACCCTGGCCGACCGCGCCGCCGGCTGGCTCACGGCCGTGTCGCTGGCGGGCGGCCTCGGCACGCTCGCCGTGTGGCTGTGGCAGGGCAAGGGCGCGGCCTTCGCCATCGAGCGCATGGTGACGGTGATGGTGACGGCCTGCCCCCACGCGCTGGGCGTGGCCATTCCGCTGGTGGTGGCCATTTCCACGGCTATTTCGGCCCGCAAAGGGCTGCTGATTCGCAACCGCACGGCCTTCGAGGAAGCCCGCAAAATCACGGCCATGGTGTTCGATAAAACTGGCACCCTCACCGAAGGGGCATTCGGCGTTACCCGCGTGAAAGTGCTGGCTGCCGGCCTCGACGAGGCCGCTCTGCTGGGCATGACCGCTGCGTTGGAGCAGCAGTCGCAGCACCCCATCGCCCAGGGCATCGTGCGCGAAGCACATAAGCGGGGGCTGGCCTTGCCCTCCGTTCAGGACTTCCAATCCCTGACGGGCAAGGGCGTGGCCGCTACGGTAACCGGCCGGCCAGTCGTGGTGGCCAGCCCCGGCTACCTCCAGGAAAAAAACATCGCCCTGCCCGCCGATGCCGTTAGCAACGGGGTCGAAACGGTAGTCTTTGTGCTGCTGGATGGGCAGCTGGCGGGCTATGTGGCCCTGGCCGACCGCATCCGCACCGATTCCAAAGAGGCCGTCCAGCGCTTGCAGGCCCAGGGCATTAAAGTATACATGGCGACCGGCGACAATCAGCAGGTGGCCGATGCCGTGGCAAAAGAGCTGGGCCTCGACGGAGTGTACGCCCAGGTTTTGCCCGACCAGAAAGTTAAAATCGTGCAGGACCTGCAGGCGCAGGGCCAGTTCGTGGCCATGACCGGCGACGGCGTGAACGACGCCCCGGCCCTGGCCCAGGCCAACGTGGGCATCGCCGTGGGCTCGGGCACCGACATTGCGGCCGAAACTGCCGACATCATCCTGGTCAACAGCAAGCCTACCGACATCACCAACCTGGTGGAGTTCGGCAAGGCCACCTACGGCAAGATGATGCAGAACCTGTTCTGGGCCACGGGCTACAACGTCATCGCCCTGCCGCTGGCGGCCGGGGTCCTGTATCCGCACTTCGTGCTGAGCCCGGCCATTGGGGCGGTGCTCATGAGCGCGAGCACCGTCATCGTGGCCCTGAACGCGCAACTGCTGCGCCGCTCGCTGAAGTAGGTAGGCACTACTACTAAGCCGCTGGCTACCGGGCGGCCAGCGGGCGGGCGCTGGCCGACTGAAAACCGCTGAAATTATGCAACTCTCCACCCCAATCGCTGCAAACATTAGGAGGCGGGGCCCACGTAAAGGGATGAGGGCTGGCTGATGTTAAGGTTCGGCAGGGGAAGGAGTTTGGTTGGCAATGGCAGCGGTTGTGGCTGGCAGCCGGCTCTTCCGGCTATTAATCCTAACCGCTATGCCATCGCCGGCCCCCTGCTACCGCCAGGGAGAATTCTCCCAAATTCCTGCCTGCCTTGCTTTCGACGCCGCCTATGTTTTCAGATTTCCCCAACCTGCATCCCCTGGTGGTGCATTTTCCCATCGTCCTCATTCTGCTGGCCGCTGCCCTGCAGGCGGTGCTGGTATTCAAGGATTGGCCCCCGGTGCGCTGGGTTACCCTAGTGGTCATGGCCGGCGGCTTTGCCGGGGCGCTGGCGGCGAGCACCGTTTTTCACGCCGAGCCGATGGGCCTGGGACCCCGGGCGGCGGCCGTATTCGCGGCCCACGAAAAGTACGCGAGCTATACCCTGTGGCTGTCCGGCATCACGCTGCTGCTGCGCGGCGTCGGCGATTTCTTTAAAATCCAGCGTCGGGCCTACGAAATCCTGGTGCTCGCGTTTGCCCTGGCGGCGGCCGGCGTGCTGTCGGTGGCCGGCCACCGGGGCGCGCAGCTGGTCTACGTTGAAGGGGTAGGGCCGCAGGGGCACCTGCTCGATAAAAACCACGGCCATAGCCACGGTCACGAGGAGGCCGGTGCGGCCCACTCGGAAATGGAGGCCGACCACCACGACGAACCAGCTGGTTCCGGCGGCCAGGCCGCACCCGCTGCCGGCCCGCAATCCCCCGCGGCCGATATGTCGGGCATGGATATGGGCACTCCAGCCACTGCGCCCAAAGCTCCGGCTAAGGCTTCGGCGGGTGAGATGGGCACCATGAAAATGGCCGACTCGAAGCCGGCCCGCCCGGCCCCCAAAGCGGGGGCCATGGCCGACATGCCCGGCATGGAGATGCCCGCTGCTAAAACCCCGCCCTCAATGCCCAAAGGCATGGACATGAGCCGGCCCGCCCGCCCGAATCAGCCGAAAGAAATGTCCGGCATGGCCAATATGCCGGGCATGAAGAGCCCGGCAGCGGGGGCAAAAAAGCCCGGCAAGGCCCCTTCAGGAATGGACGGAATGGCGGACATGCCCGGCATGAAGCCCGCGCCCGCTGCGCAGCCCGCGCCGGCCCCGGGCAACATGGCCGATATGCCCGGCATGGACAAAGGCCAGGCAATGCCGGCGACGGGCTCGATGCCCGGCATGACGATGCCCAATCCGCTGGACAAGTTTCGCTTCAAGGACAACAACCCGGCCCGGAACCACCCCACGCCCAAGCAATAGCCCCATGAGAGTTCTGATTTTACTTACCCTGCTGCTTGCTTCCCTCGGGGCCGGAGCGCAGTCGATGCCTGGCATGGCGATGCCGAAAGAAAAGGAGCCCTACCTCACCCAATCGGCCCCGCCGGATAAGCAGCAGCTGGGCACCGTCGTTATGCCCCGCGCCGGCTACGTGGGCAAGCGGGTGGAATACGACCTGTACGTGGAAGACCGCATGGTCAACTTCACCGGCAAAATGCGCCACGCCATCGGCATCAACGGCCAGATTCCGGCCCCCACGCTGCGCTTCAACGAGGGCGACACCGCCGTTATCCGGGTCCACAACCAGATGGCCATGGAAACCTCCGTGCACTGGCACGGGCTGCTGGTGCCCAATAAATATGACGGCGTGCCCTACCTGACTACGGACCCCATCAAGCCCGGCACGGTGCACACCTACACGTTTGCGCTGCGCCAGAGCGGCACCTACTGGTACCACTCGCACACCATGGTGCAGGAGCAGTCGGGCCTCT
Organism: Hymenobacter sp. GOD-10R; assembly: GCF_035609205.1. Taxonomy (NCBI): domain Bacteria; kingdom Pseudomonadati; phylum Bacteroidota; class Cytophagia; order Cytophagales; family Hymenobacteraceae; genus Hymenobacter; species Hymenobacter sp. GOD-10R. The sequence continues at coordinate 34,562 of NZ_CP141185.1, read as the reverse complement.
ACGGCTCCATCGTGGTGCAGCCCAAGGAGATTCAGTATCAGCTGAAAGAGTACGTGCTGGTGCTCTCCGACTGGACCGACCACCGCCCCACCGAAGTGCTGCGCTACCTCAAGCGGGCCGGCGAGTGGTTTGCCGTGCAGAAAGGCGCGACCCAGAGCTACGGCGAGGCCCTGGCCGCCGGCTATTTCAAGGACAAGCTCAAGCAGGAGTGGCAGCGGATGCCGGCCATGGACGTGGCCGACGTGTTCTACAACAAGTTCCTGATGAACGGGCAGGAGCTAAGCTACTTTAAGGATGCCCGGCCCGGCGAGGTGGTGCGCCTGCGCGTCATCAACGGCGGCGCCTCAACCTACTTCAAGCTGCAGTACGCCGGTGGACCCATGCAGGTCATCGCCGCCGATGGCATCAATGTGGTGCCTTTCCCGACCAGCAAGCTGGAAATTGCCACCGCCGAAACCTACGACCTGCTCATCACCGTGCCCCCGATGGGCGCGGCCGAGCTGCGGGCCACCTCCTCCGACGTGTCGGGCTACACCTCCGGCTACTTCGGACAGGGCGAGCCGATGCGCACCCCCGACCTGCCCAAGCTCAACTACTTCCAGATGACGCGGGAGATGAACAGCATGGGCAACATGAGCGGCATGAAGATGGGCGGGGCCGGCCAGATGAACCAGAAACGTGCTTCGGCCCCGGCCGGTGGCGACATGAAAGGCATGGACATGAGCGGCAGCCAGGCCGCGAAGACGCCCGCTACGAAAGGCGAAGCGCCCATGGCGGGCATGGACATGCAGCAGGGCACAGCCCCGGCCACCTCCACGGCCCCGCCCCGCAACCGCCCGATGAACCAGCAGGAAAAGGGCGGCATGGGCATGGGCAGCCTGCAGGATTCGGGCAGCATGGGCGGCATGGATATGGGCGGCATGGCCATGGGTGGCACGAGCGGCATGAGCGGCGACTTCAATTACAACCAGCTGCGCGCCCTGCACCCCACCACCCTCGACTCGACGAAGCAGTGGCGCGAAATCCACCTCACCCTGACCGGCAACATGCTGCGCTACGTCTGGTCGTTCGACAACAAAACCCTGTCCGAGTCCGACAACATTCCCATCCGCAAGGGCGAAAACGTGCGCATGGTCTTCCAGAACATGACCATGATGCGCCACCCGCTGCACCTGCACGGGCACTTTTTTCGCCTCGTGAATGCCCAGGGTGCGTACTCGCCCATGAAGCACACGTTTGACATTCAATCGATGGGCAAGGTCACCATCGAGTTCGACGCCAACGAGGACCAGGACTGGTTTTTCCACTGCCACACCCTCTACCACATGATGTCGGGCATGGCCCGCGTCATCAGCTACGAGGGCAGCCCGCAGAACGAGTACGCCCGCACGGGCTACCGCCACCTCAAGCGCGAGGACAACAAGCTCTACCCCTGGGCCGACTTGGCAATGCACTCGCAGGGCAGCTTTCTGGATGCCAACCTCTCTAACAACAAGAACGCGCTCGAATTCGAGGGCCGGCTAAACTACCAGGGCAACTACGAAACCGAAACCCACCTGCTGCGCTACCTCGACAAGCGGCAGTTCCTGGCCGCCTTCGTGGGCTACGACCTGCGCGACAACAAAACCCTGCGCTCCGCCTCCGACACCGAGGGCGGCAACCGCCGCACGGCGGAGAACAACCGCAACTTCCGCCGCCAGGCCGAAGTCGGCGTGTACTACCTGCTGCCCCTGCTCGTGCGCGCCGAGCTGCGCACCGACCTCACCGGCCAGCTGCGGGCGCAACTGGAGCGCCGCGACATCCCCCTGAGCAACAACGTATTTATGGACATCCGGGGCAATACCGACCGCGAGTTCACCCTCGGCTTCCGCTACATGGTGAGCAAATACGCCTCGCTCAGCACCAACTACGACAACCAGTACGGCTGGGGCGCGGGCCTCACCTTCCACTACTAAAGCACAGAAAAGCGGTTACGTGAAGGAAGTAGCTTATTTAGGCTCCACTTAGCTAGACCTTTATCTTTTTAATGACAAAATCGGCTCCATCCACCTGAAATCGGAACTGTGTTTTAGTAAGCTTGACGAGCTGCACATTGCCGTAATGCATTTGCCGATGATGGTTAGCGCATAGGGTAATGATATTGGCTAGTCCCAGCGCTCCGGTTGCCCGGTTTGCCACTGGGTCGACGTGATGCGTTTCCACGTAGGGCACCCCATTCGTCTTGATGAAGCCAATGGGGTTCAGGCCCATTGCTTCGCATAACAGGCATTTGTAGCCTGTATGCCGCTTCACCGCTGCCGCGATGGTGCCCCGTTCGATGAAGGTTGAAACCCGGTGTTTTACCTGCGGCCGTAATTTTTGCATTTTGGTTTCCAACTGCTCAATACCGGCCAATGTGCCCGCGTCGGAGTTAAGCGGCAAGCCGCTCAGCCCCTCCGGCTCTTCCGGTCCCACCAGCTCGTCATCAAACTCAAAGCGGCTAAGCAGGGCTTTAAGCTTAGCATCCCGCCGGTTAGCCCGCGCGGCTAGTCGCAGAATATTGACCACGTTCTCCGACGTCAGGTAATTAAACCCTCGCTGGGAAATGGCCTTATCAACGGGCAGCAGGTTTTGGCTTACCACATTGGTTTTGTCAATGACAACCGGCGTCGAGAAATAAATGATGTCCTCCACCCGGGACCGAACATTGCCGCCGTCGTATTTCTTGAAAACCTTGTGCTTCGCCTTGCGGGTAAAATCCCCGATTTGTGGGAAAGCATACACTCCTACGATGCACTTTCGGTTCTGATGCTGGTAGTCCGAGCTAAGCAGAAAAACGGCCGCCAAGTGCTGTTCCTTCGGTTTCTGATTCAGCATGGGGGTATAGCCAATATAGGTGCCATCCGCTTCAGCCGGGTATCGCTCGTGCCCGAAATTGAGATTTTCCGCTGCGTCCTGATTCTCCTTTACGTAGTCGTAGGCTGACTTTTTAAGGTCAGCGGCTGTTAGGGGGCCCGTCCAGCCGGTGCTGTTCCAAGCGATGGAGGCCAGAATGCCGAAGTGCTCTACAAATTCCATGGGCTACGAGGTTATTTACACGCCTGCACCAGAGCGCTCACGCTCAGCGTGGCCGTGGCATCGGTGGTGTAGTTGTCATTGTTCACGCACACAAAAAGCTGGCGTGTGCCCGGCGGCAGGGTAATGGGCCGGGTTTCCTGGGGCGTATTCGACGCGGCCCGCAGGCAGGCCTGCGCGTTCGCAATAGTGCCTTTCGTCGCCATAAACTGGTCGGCCGCGGCCGGGTCGGCGGTGATGTACCAGTGGCATTTGGTACTAACCGTGGGCGGGGCATTGTTGCCTTGCTTGGTCAGGGCCGAAGCGGCTGCACCCAGCAGGGCCGGGGCCGCCGTGCCGCCGGAGCCTACCACCGCGGCCATGGCTAGCGCCGTGGACCAGGACACCGGTGGCTGTCCTTCGTCGCGCACATCGAGTTTGTAAACGATGCCTACCGTGCCGTCCGGAATATCCACCGCAAATACCTTGCGGCTGGAGTGCATACAATTGCTGCAATGAATCGAGGCGTTGCTCAACGGCAGCGCCTCCACCAGGCGGGAGGCACACTTGATTTCGCGGCCGTCGGGCCGCCAGCTACGGAAGTCCGCCTGCTGCACCCCGTTGACATAAGTACCCCGAAAACTAACCTGGCCGTTTTCGTGCCAGCCGCAGCAGATACCGGTGGGCTTGTCGGGCTTTTCGCTGGCCATCTTGCCTTCCCACTGCTTTTTCCAGGAAGGATAAAAGTAGTCGCGCACGGTGCCCACCGATTTGCCGCTTGCGTCGTGGTGGGCAATGCGGGCGTAGGAAACTTCCTCCAGGGTTTCGGTGCGCTCCCAGTCACGGTCGAAATACACGGTATCGGCCGGGGGCAAACTCACGGCCGCCGGCTTGGGCCGCTGGGCCAGCGCGGGGAGGCTTATAATAAGGAGTAGAAAAAGCAGCGCGTAGTTTTTAATCATACAATAAAAGTGAGCGAGCGGGATAGAATGCGGTTGGTAAAAATAATGAGAAGATTTCGGGGCGCGCAGTGCTCGTATTCTCTGACGTCACCAACAACGTTCGTCTTCTCCCCTTTTCAGACTTTAGGAACCATAAGACTTACTTATCGGCCCTAAACTCTGCTTATCTTTACGGTGCCCTGCACCAGTGATTTTGCAATTGCAAATCGCCATGCGCCCCTCATATTTTTACAATTGCAAAATATGCTGTACCAAGTCGACACGGCACGGCTGGCTTCGCTGGTTCGCGCCAAGCGCGGCGGCCAGACCTTACGGGAAGCCGCCGAGGAAATCACGAAGACTGTCGGCCCGGTCAGCGTGGGCACGCTGCTGCGAGTCGAACAACAGCGCATGCCCGACCTGCCCGTGTTCCTGCACTTCTGCAACTGGCTGAACGTGTCGCCTGCCCGGCTGCTCTACTGCCCGTCATCGCCGGCGGCAGCCCCGGCCGAGTCGACGGCCGCAACAGTTGCCCGACTGCTACGCTCCGACAGCCGGTTGGAGCCGGCGATGGCCAATGTCCTTGCCATTATGGTGGAAGCAACCTACACCCAGCTGGCCACCCATGAGTAAGCCGCCAAAGGAACCAAAGGGAGAAAAAGGCCTGACCGTAGTAGCTGCCGACCGGCCGACGCTGGCCCTAGCCGCCGACCTAGCCAGCCGCGTGGCGCCCAACGTCGAACGGTATTTACTACGTGGCCTTGAAGGCTCCGATAACACGCGCCTGGCCTACTCGGCCGACTTACGCTCTTACGAGGCCTATTGCGAGCTGCATCAGCTCGGGCCCTGGCCCGCGGCCCTGGAAACGCTGGCCAGCTACGTGGCGCACCTGGCTGATGTGGGCCGCAAGCTGGCCACCATCAACCGGCACCTGGCCGCTATCGAGAAGAACCACCAGCTGCTCGGGCTGCCTTCGGCTATCAACGCCCCGGCGCTGGACGTGCTGCGCAAGGGCGTGGCGCGGGAAATCGGCAAAAAACAGAAACAGGCCCCGGCCTTTTCGGTGCCCCACCTCAAGCGCACCATCGACCGCCTCGACCTCTCACGCCCAGACGGGCTGCGGGTGCGGGCACTGCTACTGCTCGGGTTCGCGGGCGCATTCCGGCGCTCGGAGTTGGTCGATATTAATCTGGAGCACCTGGAAATGGTGCACGACGCGACCGACGAAGTCTTGGTCATCACCCTCCCCAAAAGCAAGGCCAACCAAGCGGGGGAAGTTGAGCAGAAAATTATCTTCTACAGCGAAAACCCGGCGTATTGCCCGATTGGGGCCTATAATGCCTGGATAGCACAACTCGGGGGGCGCACCGAGGGCCCGCTGTTTGTGTCGCTCAAACGGAGCCGGCCCGGTGAGCCGGGCAAGCCCACGGACAAGCGCCTGGCCGACCGGCGCGTCAACCTGCTGGTGAAAGAGCACCTGGGCGCGAAGTATTCCGCTCACTCGCTGCGGGTATCGTTTATCACTACCTCCAAACTGGCGGGCCAGAGCAACGACTTTATTAAGAACCAGACCAAGCAGAAGACAGACGCCATGATTAGCCGCTACACCCGGCTCGATGACATCATCAAGTACAATGCGGGCCGCTCTTTGGGGCTATAGCCATGCAAATAGTATCCTTCAACTGTTGCCCCGGTTCAATCGCGGTTGTTTCGCACTTTTACAGGATGGAACACCTGCTCCAGCCCCGGCACCCGCATGACAAGTACCACCAGTCGCAACTGGAATTTCTAGCTGCGCTCCCCGAAGAGCAGCGCGCTGAACACGCCCGCCTGTTCCGGCTGGGCAATGCCAGCTACCGCTACCAGCAGCAGGCCGTGGGCGAAATCACCGAAGCCGACTACCTGGACTGGCTCGAAGGCTTGCCGGCCAATATGCGCCGCGTGGTCGAGCAGGAAGGCTTCGAGCCAAGCAAAAGTAGCCTGGCGCTACGCCGGCACGCGTTGGAACGGCGCGACCAGAGCTATTCTGCCTTCATGCAGGCCATCCTGTCGCCCGAAGACTGGGCCTATCAACAAAGCGTAACCACGGAATCATGAATTGCCCTGCTCCCCTCGCGGCGGCGCTGCAAGCGGTGGCCGCCAGCTTGCCCGACGCCACGAACCATTATTTCCTGAAAGCCAACTACTACGACCACGTCGAAGACAACGATGATGACGACGCCCCAGCGCGGTGGTGGCTGGCCGTCATGTGGCTCAACGAGGAAACAACCCGCAACTTTGAGCTGGGGGTCGATGAGTTACAACTGGATGTTCTGCTCGACGGCCGCCGCCTCGCCGACTGGACGCGGGTGAGCATTCCCTACTCCGAAGTCTGGGACGTGCTGCACCAACGCACGAAGGGTAGCCCAAACCCCAATGGCTGGGCTACCCTCTACTACGACCACGCGGCCATGCGCATGCCCCCGGTGGGCTAGGTCAGTGCCAGTGTGGCCAGCTGGTGAAACGTGGCCTCGTCCAGCCGGAACCGGTCGCTGATGGAAAGCGAGCTGCGGCTGTTGAAGAGCGCGTGGTTCACGGCATTGTAGGCCAGCCACAGGTTCGCGGGCGTTTCCAGCAGCTTCATTTCCTCGGCCAGACGGTCCATCGCGTTGCGGGCCAACATTTTCGGCAAGCCGCTCTCGGTAATGACCGTAGCCAGGTTTTCCGGCGTGGGGCGCTGGGCCAACTCTTTATAGACCCCGATGGTAGGAGTCAGCGAGTTCGTCTGGCTCTGGAAGGTGGTAAAGATGCTGGCTAGCTGCTTTTTGAACACCTCCAGGTTGAGGCCCTTGTGGTGAAATTTCTTCTCCACTAGCACTTCCTGCTCGCGCTGCACCTGGCGGCCCGTCAGCACGACTAGCTCAGCGTCCTTGATTTTCAGTGCGTCCTTAAACTTCTTCGGTTTGCCGTTCAGCAGCCAGGCCAAGTATTGGTCGAAGCTCATATAGTCATCGGCCCAGCCCATCAGGCCGTTGGTGCATACCTGCCGGTAATAGCTCACCCGCATTTTCGAGGTGGTGCCCGTCTCAATGTGTTCCTTCAACGCCGTGCCTTGCAGCGAGAAGGGCGTCTTTCCTGAGTACGAATTATTGATAATCATCGACTTGTAAAGACGGTCCACCACCTTGGTTTTCCCCGAGTTCGAAGAGATGTTGACTTCGTCGGGCAGAATCAGGTTGATGGAAAACTCCCCCTGGGGCGTAAAGCTGGCGTCAATAGTGTGCCCCGGCAGGTACAGTTCAGCGGCCTCGCGCAGCACCTCGTTTTTAATCAGACTGTACTCGCCGCTCTGCATGGCGAAGATGTTCTTCGTCCCATCCGGCAACTCCCCCACGATGGCCTGCCTGCGGTCGCTGGGCACGATGCGGTAGCCAGTCGGAAGTAGGGTTTCCAACGGAACGGACGCTACGGGAAAACAGAGGGCATCCCACGTTTGGGACCGTTCCAAGTTGATGCTTTGCTGGCTCATGATAGGCAGAGGGCTAATTGAAATACCAAATTACAATTGCTTTTTTACAATTGCAATTTAGAGATTGTAAAAAAGCAATTGTAATTAAGGTTGTTCTATTCGCTGGTACTGCCACTTCTAAAACAAGACTTAGTGAAGTTGACGCCTGATGTAATATCTTCAACTGCCCATTTGGCTACTTGGTGGAAATTACCAAGAATAGACACATTTGCCCGTTGTTCTACTTAAGAAATGTCTGAGCCATCATCTACCTCCTCATTCCTACCACAAACTGCTAATGCAGAGCTGGCTGCCCAAATTGTGGCTGCTTTACGTGCGGCTGATTTCATTGGTATTTCTGATGAGAATGCGGTGGCGGCCTTACTTAACTCCCAAACGGTGAAAGCGGGTGATTGGCGTAGCCTGCTCGAAAAGCACCTTGTTCCTTCTGCTACTTTAGCCACTGACCATGCCGCACCGAATAAAGGAGCTTAAACTCACCCATTTTCGGGGGGCAACTCAACCCGTCACAATACAGTTTGACCCGAAAAAGTCCGTCGTGGTCATATTTGGTGAAAATGGCACTGGCAAATCCACACTTGTTGATGCCATTGATGCAGTTGGCAATGCCTCCTTTGGGTCGCTGGACCGAGAAGGCGTTCGGCCAAATCCGCACAAATACGTTTCTTCCATCAACCGAACTGCACGGTCATTGGAAGTGGAACTGACGACTGCCATTGGCCATACCTGGAAAGCTACTATTAGTGGCAAGAATGTCGTCGTAGCTGCCGGAACTGATGGAAGCTTTCTACCGGGGATACTTGTATTGCGCCGCCGAGAGTTGTTAAAATTGATTGAAACCCAACCAGCGAAGCGCTATGAGGCTATCAAAAGCTTTATCGACGTGGCTGAGGTTGATAAAGCAGAGGCCGCGCTTCGCAGCGATTTAGTGGCTGTAGACAAGCAATTTGGCAATGCGAAGGCAGCTCGCGACCAAGCCCAAAAATCTTTGCACGCTTTCTGGGAGCAGGAGAAGCAGGAACACGAAACAGAAGCTGAGCCACTAGGCTGGGCTGAGCAGCGCATTGGCGAAGATTTGACTGCCCTTGAAAGTCAGGCAAGCCATTTAGAAACGCTCCTTTCCGGTATTCAGACGCTATTAACCGCTACTACCAGCTGGCAACAAGCGCAGGAAACCCGTGATGATTGGACACTAAAGGTAGAAGCCGCGAAGGCGAAGCTAGCTGACACGAACCGCAGTGAAGATACGCGCCGGACTGACCTTATTGGCCTGCTCACTTCAGCCAAGAAATACTTGGCTCCTCCTGCTGCTCCCACTAGCTGCCCCTTGTGCGCCAATGATGTACAGGCCGAATCCCTACGGCAACGTATAGAGGACCAACTGCATCAACTCCAAAGTGCCAGTGAATTGCTGCAACTAGTCAACAGCACGCAAAACAGCCATAAGCGCGCAGCAGATGATTGTGACAGGTGTAATCGGGACGTATTCAGCCAATTTCAGAAGTTAGCCACGCACTTAGCCGCTCACGAGCCGGCAGCTGTGCATGCGTTAAATATCAATTGGAAGGAGCTTGCTTTCGAGCTGCAAACTGCCGCTGCAAGTGACGCAATCAGCGAACAAGCTACGGACCTTGCACAGCAGCTAAGTACTAAAAGTTCGGTAATACAGGAAGCTCTGGATTCTTTGCGTCAGCGGCTCACCTTGCACGATAACATTAAAGTGCAAGCTGATTTATTAAAAGACAGCACGAAGAAAGCTACTGATTTGGGCCAGGTGGTAGAAAGGCTTACCAAAACCTGCCAATTGGTAGTAGATACCCGCCGGGAGTTTGTGCAGACTATTCTAGATGGAATAATCGAGGAAGTAAACCGACTATTCGCTGCTATTCATCCAGGGGAGAAGATTGGGTTACATCGTCTCGAAATGGATGAAGTGAAACGGTCTTCACTTGAGCAGCACGCTCGATTTGAGGATGCCTCCGAGGTCATTCCACAAGCCTATTTCAGCGAATCTCACCTTGATACATTCGGCTTTTGCCTGTGGCTAGCCTTGGCTAAGCGACTAAACCCCAAGCAACTCGTGCTTGTGCTCGACGATGTATTTACGTCTGTCGATACCCAGCATTTTCAACGAATCTCTGAACTACTGGCTGACGAAGCCCAGTATTTTCAACAGCTTATCATTGCGACTCATAACCGGCGCTGGCATGACCTGTATCGGCAGAACAGTGCTGGCGCGCATCTTATCAAGCTGGAAAGCTGGACATTAAATAAAGGGCTAAAACCATACGAGGACCAAACATTGATGGCCGCGCTAGCCGAAGCACTGGAAGCTGAGCCTTTTGATAGACAAGCAGTGGCCTCACAAGCGGGTATTGTACTTGAGACTGTGTTAGATAGATTAGCGCTTGCCTATGGCTGCTTGTTGCCGCATAAGCACGGCAACTCTTACACATTGGGCGAACTGCTGTTTAGCACCGGTAAGCTATTGCAAAAAGCGACTATCACCCGCATTGACCGCGATGTGCATGGCCACCCCGTATTGCCTAACAACTGGTCTGAAATTCAATTAAATGACTTGTTTCAGACAATCAATGGGTTGACGTTCATTCGTAACGAAGTCGGAGCCCACTTCAGTCCTTCTGGTGCTGATTTGTCTAATTCCGATGTACGCACCTTTGGGGAAGCAGTGCTGGCATTTGCGCAAGCCCTCTCTTGTCCGACTTGCGGGTACCTGCCTCAAAAAGAGCGGGATGACCACCGCAGCTGCCGCTGTCCAAAGTATCAAATGCAATTGCGGCCCCTTAACCGACCTTAGCATTGTAGCATTGAATGGCCACTGCTATGGTTTAGCTATTCTGCTTATGCTCTCCCCGCCAGCTGCGATATCTGCTACGTACCAACCCGTATTCTCATGCTCACCAGCAATAGCCATTACTGCGGGTAATCCGCCGGTTTGGCTCTCCCGTTGCAAGGTGGTAAACAGGTTCTCATCGTCTTCGCTAGGCTGGGTGCTGTAGCCGTCTGGGTGTGAGTGCCACTCCCCTACGTACACTACCTGTCGGCCCGTGCATTCGCCAATGCGAGCAAGCTCTTCTGATACCCCTCCTACGCCACGGGTATAAGCGATAGGGGATTCCTCGCTATCTGCCGGCGAGGGAATATGGTCCACAATATAAACCCGGCGATGCTGTGTATCAAAAACGCCAACTAATACCCCACCCGTTTCATTGGGTAGACGAGCCTGGCGCTGTTCACTTATTTCCCGCAACACTTGGTGCGGCACTGCCACGGTCCAGCTACCTATTGTCATTTCTGCATAAGGAGACGCCTCGATTTCATCAGCCACCACGGTCAAATCAGGCTGCGCTCGCCAGATTTTGATTCGGGCACCGAGTTCAGCCACCGATGTGCGGACGGCCCGGGCTCCGATGGCAGCGTGCAAGGAGGCCTGGTCCTGTGGCAACTGCACGGAGACATCACGGCAGGCATGCGAATATCGAATGGGCTGACCAGCAGTAAGCAGGTGTTGCTGTAACTGGGGTTGGCGTAGCAAAGCCCGGTAATACTCCATCTCCAGTTGGTCGAGGCGTAGCGAGCGGTCATGTGGTTCTGCCAACAGTACCAAGTCTGTTCCCGATGGATTCAGGAACAGCGACAAGCGACGGGCGGGGCTTTCAACATCCAACGCCAGGTGCCGCGCCACTGCTATTGATGTCGACATATCTAGTATCACCTCTGCCGCATTGTATGCCGTCAATACCTGGGGGGAGGCTGGGTGTAATACGTTGGCCGCGATTGCCCGCAAGTCAGTTTTTTCGTAGGTATTCTTCAACATCGACACCATCGCATGCGCCTTACCCAAGCCCACCAAACTGCTCGGCAAGTAGTGTCGTGCCGCATTGTGGGGCAGGTACTGGTCCTCATCAAGCCATACCCAATTGCCCTGCCCGGCACGCACTAGGTTATTGACTACCTGTGACCCCAAGCTACCCGCGCCCACTGCTACGAAGCGCGTAGTGGTGGCCAGCAAGCCATTATAGGCAGCGGCTAGGTCGCGAGTGAGCGCCCGAACCGGACTCAGCAATTCTAGTTTACTACGCTGACCGGTACACCCAAAGTCGACGGGATAAAGGTCAGCTAAAAGGTTTTCGTGCACGGCCCAAATTCCGAGGTCTGTGCCAAGCTCAGCCAGGGTGCCGACTGAAGCGAAAGCCCATACTTCTACTGTCTCGATAGCCTCCGTTGCCGTGCGCAACTTCGGGAGCCGAACAATAATCAGCAATTGAAGGCTTCGATTAAAGTCTGGAGCCTCTTTTAAGCCGCTCAGGTGCCGACGTAGCGCGTTCGTAAAATCTACATCACTACCAGATAAGTAAGTTTGGAGTTCGGCTATCGTGCGCGGCTGTTCCCGAATCAGACCGTGTACCTGCGGCGAAGCCGTGTACACAAAGCTGGTGAACTGTGCCTGCTGGCCTTCAGGTGCTGACGCTGCAGTCGAAGCAACCAGGGTTGTTTTGCCAAGCACTGTACTAACGAAACGCACGTGCAGAGGCTCTTGCGTGCTGGCTACATCATGAGCAAAAACAACCGTTGGCAATACCAGCCGTTCCGGGGGAGCATAAAAGGCCTGCTCCAGTGCTTGGTCAGCGGCATGCAGCTCTCCGCGCGCTGTTTGAGTCAACCAGCGCTGTAGTTGCCGGAGTAGTGCAGCAGCCGTCCAGGTTGGCTTTAAGTCTGCATAGGCAATCTGGTACAGACACAAGCTACGCGGCATCCCTTCGCGGCCAAAGTGCAGGTGTGGCACCAGCGGAAAATCCTCGCGTAGCGCCCATATAAGCTGATGCTCCGTATCGGCCGGGTTGAAGCCAATGGCGATGCGTTCGACATTTTGCACCTCGTGCACCGGATACTGCGGTACTTCCGGCTCCACATCCACGACCACAAACTCATACTCTTCAACGCGCAGGCAATCTACCAGCCGGATATAGGGCAAGCCCTGAGTTTGCAGGGCTTGCACCAATTCAACGGCTTTTGGTATTGCCAGAGAGCCAGCCTCAACTGGCTCTCCTGACAGTGGATAATATCCCATTTCAAGCAGTTCCATCGTACCTACAGTTAGTTGCCGCTGCCGGCCCGAGGGGGAGGGATGCTACCGCCGGCTACGCTGGCAGCCGCAGCCAGCTTGCCGATGGTGGCCCCCAGCTGGTCAATCTTGATGACGATGGGCTCGGGGTACAGGATGCTCGTGTGCTCCATCGTAACCAAGAACTCCCCTCGGAGCCGCTCAGCCTGGGCCTTGTAGTAAGCTGCGGCCTGGCGATGCGGGGGCTGATTATCATCGTCGTTGCTGGGAATAGGCTTGCTGGTCGAAATGAGGCGGCCCCGGCTCTGCCCGTAGGTTTCGAACAGCTTTTTCACTTCGGCATCGGGCACCGTTACTTCAGTACCCTTCTCGCTGCTGAGCGACAGGTAGCTGCAATGGTGGGCAATTTTGAAGATGTCCCACTCCAGCCGTTCCGTGCGGCCGTAGTACTCGGTTACCTCTACGATGGACTTGATTACCGGCCAGTCGATGTCCGAAAAGAAGTGCATCCGGGTTTTCCGGGTTCCTTCCATAAAGGTCGCCTGAAAGGTCAGCGCATCGCTGTTGCGGTCCATCGCGGCCAGGCCGCCGCCTGCCGTGCGGCTGGCAAACGGGGAGTGCACGAAGAATTCCACACCATCCGTAGCCAAATTGAACCCGGGAATCAGCGTACCAGCATCCGTGATGAGGTGCTGCCGGTCGGCTACGGTGAGGCCTTGCGTGGCCAGCCAGTCGGTGAGTTGACCGGGACCGGAGAATACACGAATACCCTCGCCTTTTTTCAGCCGGTAACGGGCCTCCTGGCGCAGAATCCGGGTTTCATCCTCGCAGCCATCCTCAACGAGGACAGCCGCCGGCACCCACAGTTCCTTGATTTTTACTCGGTCGCCGCCCTGGTATTTAGCCGCGTGCAACAACTCAAAGAACTCGGAAGCCCCGCAGGTATGGTCATTGTCGAGGTGGGTGAAAGCAACGACATCGTAGTCATTACGCTTCGCGTTTTTTAAATCGGCGCGCAACTGCACTGGCAGGTCGATGCGCTTGTCCTTGGCGTCAGTAGCGCAGCGCATGTTGGCGTAATCAATCAGCAGCTTTTTGCCGTTCGCGAGGTCAATCCGCGACGTGTCGGCATTGCCTAAATTAAAAAGGGTGATTTGGTGCATGCTTTTAAGCAGTTAAGTTAATTGAAAGCGTTCGCCAGCGACTTCGCTGACATCTGGCTTCAGTCAAGCAATGGTTGTGAAAGAAGGAAGCCCCGCCCCTTGGTCGATGTCCGGCTACGACCAGAAGTAAGGTTCCTTCCCATTGCCACAGCAAAGCAAAAGGCTTACTGTGCAGTCTTTTTGCACAGTTGAAATTAGCTTGATATTTTTTTGTAAAAACCTTAATTACTTTCTTTAAACTACTGATTATCAATAAGCCAATTTTGTTCGAAAAAGCTTTTAAGCAGGCACTATACCCATTCCGGCAGACTAGTGTGCAAGCTGATTGCACAGTAAATCGGGCGCATCATGCGTTAGCTGATTTGAAAAGTCCGTTCTTCGTAGCGTGGAGTTTCTCGCTGGCCGATGGGGCTTGTAAACGGGCTACCTCCTTGGATTTCGATGCCAGTTAGCAAAAACGCGTATAAGCGCTACCTCATTATTGATAAGTGCCTGCAGCGGCGTAACCTCGTCTGGACTATCAAAGACCTGCTAAAGGCAGTAGAGGACGAGTACCGCGCCACAACCAACAAGGGTAAAGGCGTGTGCGAGCGCACGCTTAAGGGAGATTTGCACGACATGAAGTTGCCGATGCACCATGACGCCCCCATTGAGTATACCCGCAATAAAGGCTACCACTACACCGTCCCGGAATACTCAATTCGCAAAACGCCGCTTACCAGTGCGGACTTGGTGATTCTTCACCAAAGCCTACACAACTTGAAAGCCTTGCGCGGCTTGGGCTTGGCAGACGACTTGGATGAACTGGTTCAGCGCCTAGAACAACATCTGCCCAGCGACGGAACCGTAACAAGCCCGATTCTTCAACTGGAAGCAGTGCCGGATTATAAGGGTACCGAATATTTGAAGCCTTTGTATAAGGCTATTCGCGAACAGACGCCGCAGGTGATACATTATCAGTCTTACCGTGCAGCGCAGACCAGCCCAGTGGAAGTCCACCCCTATCTGCTCAAGACTTACAACGGGCGCTGGTATCTGATAGCCCGCAATGAAGCCAAAGGCGCACATCTTCAAAATTATGCTCTTGACCGCGTTAAAGGACTGGATAACAGCCTACTGAAATTTCGTCCGACAGATGTCGACTTTAGCACCTATTTTGACTCTATCATCGGGGTAACGATGCCGGAGAAAAATCCGCACATCGAGACCATTCGTTTGCACATTGCGGCTGGGCGAGCTCTCTACGTGCTCACTAAAGCGTTACACCCAAGCCAAGTAACCATAAGTGACACGGCCGATGGCTTGGTAATCGAGCTAAGCTTAATTATCAATCAGGAATTCAAAACGCGCCTGTTTAGCTTCGGACCTGATTTACAAGTGCTAGCGCCCAAGTCCTTGCGCGACTCTATGCACGAGAAGCTTAAAAAGGCCGTCTCCCGCTACAATTAATAAGGTGATATGGAATCTGGGACGTGGCTACGCTATTGGCGCAACTCATTGGCTGATGCTGACCGGCAACGCATTGACATAACGAAGCAGCCTTCGCTGACGGCACCCTCGCTGGATGCAGAAGCGTTGCGGGCATTCTATACGGCGCACTACGCGGCTGCTCCGGGGGTGGCGGCTGTCTCCGAGACGGAGACGCTGGCCGTCATGTTGGCTCCCTTTAGCCTGCGGCCTGTGGTCGGCGATAGTCGTCGAACAGCGCAGCCGGGGCAGGCACGGGCGATTCATCCGTTTTGGATTCCGGCGCGGCTCACTAAAACGGGTCAGCTTCAACCACCTACTAGCAATGAGCACCTGATTCCCTGGCTTATCCGCGACGTGCTGGAGCCTACCACGCGCAATGCGCCCGTGCTGGCTAGCCTGACCACTGTTGATTCGGAACTAGCACTCTGGACGTGGAAAACGGATACCTGGGAACAGTACTACACCAACGCGCAGTCCTTTTATGCCAAGGCGACAGCATCGGCCGGTTGGCCAGCTAACCGGGCAGAAATTGGCGATTGGGTGGTGGACAGCAATGTTACCCTCACCTTGATGCCCCCGCAGGGCATAGCGGCAAATATCATAGGGCTGTATCGCTACCTAGAAAAGCAGTCGCGCCTGCCCGCGTTGCTGACGACCTTGCTCCAAGGCCGGGCTGCCGCACTGCCCCTCGACCCCGAAGCGCTTGGCCTGTTGTGTGTAAAGGGCCACTACGGACAGATGGGAAATAGCTTTCCGCTGTCAACGTCGCAACGAAGCACTCTTCAGGCGCTGCTTACAACCGCTTCTGGCGACGTATTTCCAGTGAACGGCCCGCCTGGCACCGGCAAAACCACGCTTCTTCAAAGCATTGTGGCGAACCTGATAGTGGAAAAAGCGGTGCTGGGCCAAGAAGCTCCTCGCATTCTGGCCAGCTCTACAAACAACCAAGCTATTACCAACATTCTCGATAGCTTCGGTCGCGAAGCCCGTGTCAGCCGCTGGGTACCGGAGGCGCCCTCTTTGGGTGTGTTTCTTACCAATAGTAACGTGGCTGAAAACGAGCAGCGGGGCTACCAGGTACAAACCACCCGAGAGGGCTTTTGCAAGGCAAAAGAGGCTGCGGATGGTCGCTATCTACGGGCCGCGGAAACCGAGCTACTACGCCAGGGAGCGGCCTTTTTTGGTATCGAGTACCCAACCCCGGCTGCTCTACGCATTAAGCTGCACCATGCCCTACTTCAACAGGTGCCGTGTATTGATGCGTGGCTGGACCTGCTGCCACGCCTGTACGACGAGCGAGGCGAGCCTTGGAATGCGGAGCAACTGCGACAAGCTTTGCAGACTGGTCGGGCCACCATTGCCGCCCTTGAAGCCTACCAACTTGAATTACTGCGGTTGCAGGCATCCGAATCAAGTTTCGAAAGTTTCCTGGCCTCTTTTCTGCCATCGGTTCGGAAAAAGAAGCAAGCCCGCTACCAACTCTTGGTACGGACGCAGTGCCCTTACTCCAACGAAGTAACAGATTTCGACCCTGAGCAACTGAAGCTGGAGGTAGCTCAGCGTTTGGAAAAAGCCCAGCAGGCCCTGTTGCGCCCTCAAGCTGGCTTGGCTGCCCTGAGCACGTTTGACACCTTGGCCGCGCAGCTACGCCGTGACTATGCGGCTCAGAAAGAGGCAGCCACTTATTTGCAAGCCCTCTCCGCTGCTGACGTCCGCAGTATTCACAATGCCCTGGATGTGACACACCGGCATAGTGCCTTCGTGCTGGCGTTGCACTACTGGGAGGCGCGTTACGTGGTTGCCTTGCAAGAAAAGCTGCGGCCGGGCCAGCCTCCGCGCCGAGGCTACGAAACCAAGCCCGAGCAATTTGCGCGATGGGCCATGCTCACGCCTTGCTTTATTTCCACCTTCCACACAGTGGGCAATTTCTTAGCTAAGAAATCCAAGGATGGTGAGTCGAGCTATGCCCTGGAGTTGTTCGATTTGCTCCTCGTCGATGAGTCCGGCCAGGTTTCGCCCGAGGTAGGAGCCGCAGCCTTCGCCCTGGCAAAAAAAGCCGTGGTGGTAGGCGACACCAATCAGATTGAGCCCGTCTGGAATCTGCTACCGGCATTGGACGCCCAAAACCAGCGCCGTGTCGGTATTGCGCCCGCCGAGTGCCCGTTGGCCTACCAGGTTTCAGCGGGCAGCCTAATGCGGCTGGCTCAATTGGCTACGCCTTTCCGCCTTTCCAACTATCCGCAGGAGCGCGGCCTATTGCTGCGGCAACACCGGCGCAGTAAGCCCGAAATTATTCGCTATTGCGACGAGTTTGTGTACGGTGGTCAACTGGAGCGCTTGGCTAACCCGTCGAGCCTAGCAGCTCTGGAGCTACCACCTCTCGGGTACATCCACATTGCCGGCGAATGCACCACGGCCGGCGGTAGCCGGCAGAACCAACAGGAAGCCGAAGCCATTGCCAGCTGGCTCTACTTGCAGCGGGATGGCATCCTGGCTGCTGCCAGGAACACGGCTAACCCCACGCCACGCCTGCAAGACCTAGTCGGCATTGTCACCCCTTTTAGCGGTCAGAAACTGGCCATTCAGCGCGCCTTGCGTGCGCAAGGCCTGGGCAACGAGAATCTTACTGTGGGCACGGTACACGCACTGCAGGGGGCCGAACGCACTATCGTTCTGTTTTCGCCCGTGTACGATGCCAGCCACCGGGGCGGATACTTCTTCGACCAGGGCTACAACCTGCTGAATGTAGCCGTATCGCGGGCAAAGGAGGCCTTTCTAGTGATTGGCAACCGCTGCCTGTTCAACCCAGCGCGTAACACGCCATCCGGCAACCTGGCGAAGCTTCTATTTGAGGAGCCAGCCGAAGGGCAACCGCGGCCTGAGTTGGATAATAGCTTCTACTACGGTGATGAGAGCCGGCGGCATCTGCCCGTGCCTCACGAACACCTTACAGCCGTGGCCACCGGCAAAGTAGACCGCCTCAACGAGCTGGAGCAGCACCGCCGGGCGTTAGCCTGGGCCATCAATACGGCGCAAGAGCATTTGGTCATCGTGTCGCCATTTATTTCAGCAAATGCCATTCAGGCTGATGGCTTGGCCGACCTTATCGTGGCCGCCAAGACCCGACAGCCTGCCCTGCGCATTACTGTGTATACCGACGCCCACCTGGATGCCCCACGGGGGCAACTGCACCCCCATGCTCAGGCAGGGCGGGCGGCACTACGCCGCGCCGGGGCCGAGGTAAAAATTGCCGAACAGATTCACAACAAGACTATTTGTCTTGATAACCACGCGTTGCTTGAAGGGTCGTTTAACTGGTTAGGTGCCGCTCGTAGTGGCGTGTATATGCGCCACGAGGTGTCGTGGTTTTTTCGAGGCACGGGGTGGGCTGGCCGCATTGAGCAGTTGGTGCAGGAAATGGAAGAGCGGGTAGTTAACGAGCTAGCCATTGCCACCGCCTAGTCATAAAGCTTGATGTTATCATCCGCTTACAGCCAAAACCTACCTAATACACAAAGAAGCCGAAGAATCGGGGCGCGTGCACTACATCCAAGTCAGTCAGGTGCTCATGAGCAAGCCGAACTACAAAGTCGTCCTGGGTGCGCCTGAACATGAGCAGGTTCAGTTTGGCTAAGCTGGTCAGGTTTCGGTGCATAGTAGTCGGTTGCACTTCGTAAGTGCGCGGGGTGAGTCGAATGCCATCCGCTACAAGCTCGGCGTGGTAGCTCAGGCAGCCAAATGCCACATCAACTATGCGCATGTAGCGGTTGGCTTCGGCGGCATTGGCACCCAGGTCGAGGGCGGTGGCGCGGGCCCGCCAGCTAATATTAGGCGGGTAGCGACTGTCATCTTTAAAATAGCTCTGGTACACCTCATGGGAGTTGCGCAGTGTATCCGCCAAGTAATCGAGGGGTAGCCGATGCAGGGCAGTGGGGGTGAGCTTTTTTATCCCGAATACGTGCTGAAGCTCCGAGGTATCGAGCGCAAGCAAGCTACCGTACATATTGAAAAGGTAGGCTTGCTCCCGACCGCCGCGCTGTTCCGCGAAAAGATTATGGCCATCCTCATTGCGGTTGAAATACATTCCTGCTTGCTGTTGCAACTCGGAGTTGAGGTGAACCGTGCTCAGAACAGTAGGTGCCAGGTTCTTCAAGGAGCATTAATGTATTGTTGGGTGTTGTTAAACAAATAGGGTAAAACCTCCGACTCGGCCCTACGCCGGTTTGCTTGGCGGCTGCCAGGTAGCAATCAGGTCCATGTCAAACGGGGCTTCGGCCAGCAGGGGGTGGTCGGAGAAGTCGTACTCACCGCCGCCGGCCACCTGATGGTGAGCAGCGCCAGCAACGACATCGGCACCGGCACCTACACCATCATGACTCAGATTGCGGCCCAAACCCTGGGCTTGCCGCTGGAAGCCGTCACCTTCCGCCTCGGCGACACCGAACTGCCCGAAGCGCCCGTGCAGGGCGGCTCCTGGACGGCCGCCTCCGTGGGCACCGCCGTGCAGGCCGCCTGCCAGGCGCTGGGCAACAAGCTGCTCAAGCTGGCGCAGCAACTGGCCGATTCGCCGCTGCAAGGCGCCGCTTTTGAGGACGTGCAGTTTGTGGACGGGGTAATCCGGCTCAATGAGGACATCAGCCGCCGCGTCGGCATTGCCGAACTTCTCGACGCCAGCGGCGAGGAAAAAGTGGAAGCCGAAGCCACCACCGGGCCCAATATGCTCAAGCAGCAGCCCTACTCCATGCACTCACACAACGCCGTGTTCGTGGAGGTAAGAGTGGACGAGGACCTGGGCACGGTGCACGTAGCGCGCGTGGTAAACGCCGTGGCCGCCGGCCGCATCCTCAACCCCAAAACCGCCCGCAGTCAGGTGCTGGGCTCGGTGGTCTGGGGCATTGGCATGGCCCTGATGGAAGAATCCATCATGGACCACGGCTTCGGCCGCTATATGAACCACAACCTCGCCGAGTACCACATTCCCGTCATGGCCGACATTGACACCATCGATGTGGTGCTGGTCGAGGAAGAGGACGACATCGTGAATCCGCTGGGTGTCAAAGGCATCGGGGAGATTGGCTTCCTCGGCGTGGCCGCCGCCGTCGCCAACGCCGTGTTTCACGCCACCGGCAAGCGCGTGCGCGACCTGCCGGTGAGCTTGGATAAATTACTGTAACCTCCCCTCTCCTCCTCAGCTGGCGTCCGCTGAGGAGGAGAGGGGATGAAGATATATTTCTGCCTCCTGCCTTCGTCATGACCGAACTCCAACGCCTGCTACTACTGGCGGCCGGCGCGGTGCATGAGTTCTTCCTAACGGCAGGAAGCTGAGATTACTTGGAGCCTTCCGCCGGCGGCCAGGCTGCGTTGCGACTCGTAGTGCAGCACCAACAGAGGGGGCCTCAGCGAGGTGCAGTGGCTGTTACAGAATTCTCAAGGCAGCTCAGCAACTACGTAGAATAGTTCCTGAGCATAGATGAACGGCCTGCTCATGTTCTTTTCTAGCCTGGCTCGAAGCCTCAAGCCCTTCACGTTTTGCATCGTGCCGAGTTCTGCAACAGCCACTGCACCATTCGGGGCCAGTTAAACCATGATACACGAGCTCACATACTGGTTTGAAGCGGCCATGGTCTTTTTGTCCAGCCACTAGTTGCGTCCGTCCATGTTAATCCTTTCAGAGAGGCAGCACCTTTGTTATATCAATTTACCTAACCCCCACTTCCATGAAGAATGTAGGATTGCTGGTCCGGCTCGAAGCGAAGCCCGGTAAAGAGCAGGCAGTACTCGATTTTTTGACGGGCGCTCTGCCCCTGGCTCAGCAAGAGCCGGCTACCATAACCTGGTATGCTATTCAGCTGGCGCCGGCCACCTTCGGTATCTTTGATACTTTTCCGGATGAAGCAGGCCGGCAGGCGCATCTGAACGGCCCTATTGCCGCTGCGTTGATGGCCCATGCGGCCGACTTGCTGGCCGTGCCGCCTGTCATTGAACAAGTAGCTATCTTGGCTGCCAAATAATTACCAGCCCCTAAAGCGACCTATGCCTGGGCATAGGTCGCTTTAGGGGCTGGCGGGCAGTTAGTCCAGTTGGCTAGCTGCTATTCTTCTCACGCGATGGCGATTGACTGTCTCCTGCTAACTCATCCGCACACGGGTGAATTAGCGTTTCGAAGCTACTCCTTTAGCGACGACACCCCGTTTAATTACTTACAACGCAATAATTATTACTCCCTCATTCTGCTTACGCAGGGCAGCGGCGAGATACGCGCCAACTTTGCCACCTACCTGTTTGCTGGCAGTACGCTGTGTTGTTTTGGCCCTTACCAACCTTACACTATCCAAGCCAGCACCGCTGTAGCGGGCCTGGTCCTGGATTTTCATGCCGACTTTTTCTGCATCTACCGGCATCAGCAGGAGGTAGCTAGCAATGGCATCTTGTTCAACACAATTTTTGAGCCGCCCTTCTTCCCGGTTACAACAGAGGCGGTGCGTGAATTTGCCGCCCTGGCAGCTGTGATGCAAGAGGAAGTACGGCGTCAAGAGGTAGCACAACAAGAGTCCATCGTATTATATCTGAAGCTCTTTTTGCTGAAAGCTATCCGTATTCGTACTGCACAGCCCGCGTTAGGCACCGAGCAGAACCCGTCTGGCCGGGAGCCCTGGCTCCTGCAGCAACTTCAAGATGCCATTAATACGCACTACCGCCACCTGCACACGGCCGGGGAGTATGCCGACCTGTTACGAGTTCCCGCCCGAAGCCTAACGCGCCTAGTCAAGTCCCATTATCAGAAGACGCTCAGCCAACTCATCACGGAGCGAATCATTATGGAGGCCAAGCGCGAACTGTACCTAACCAGTCAATCCGTCAAGGCTATCGCCTTCGCGCTGGGCTTCGGGGATGAATACTATTTCAGCCGCTTCTTCAAGAAAAATACGGCCGTATCGCCGCAGTTTTTTCGTGAATCAGTTGGGTTCGCAAAAGCAGAAGAAAGCTAGCGCTGTTGAGCTGCTAGCGTTTGGCTGGAGAAATCGTTTTTCTCAACCAGACCGCAGGCTTTCTTCTATAGGCTGCTGGCTCCCAAAGAGACCCCATACGGCGCATAGTATATAAAAAAATTATAATTATATAGGTAATTTAGGTGGTGTTAAACAAATAGGGTAAAACCTCCGAGTCGTCCGGTTAGGGGGCGGCATTTCGGCTCGGTTACCGCTGCAGTTTGGCTAGGTAGTTTTTCAGGGAGAGGTACTTGCCGTACTTCAGGTGCACGTCCACGATGGTGGTGAGCGGTACGCCCAGCGCGTGCAGGTGCAGAATCCGCTCGCGGTCGGCGTCGTACATGGAGGGCTGCACCACACCCTTGGGCTTGCCCAGCACGATGCCCTGCTCGCGCCGCGCCCGCAAGCCTTCCTTCGTGCGCTCGGAAACGAAGTCCCGCTCCAGCTCGGCCAGCATGGCGAAAATGGTGAGCAGGATTTTGTGGGTCATGTCGCGGTGATTCTGCGGGTCCAGGTCCAGGCCCTGCTTGACCAGAATCAGCCGGCACCGCTTCTGGTGAATCAACTCTTCAATCAGGCCCAGCACTTCGCGCAGCGAGCGGCCCAGCCGGGAGAGCTCGGAGACGATGACCGTATCGCCGGCAGCAACCTTGGCCAGCAGCTCGGGCAGGCGGCGCTGCCCGGCGGTGCGGCGGGAAGACATTTCTACTTCAATCCACTCGTCGAGGGTCCAGCGGTGCTCGACCAGATAGCGGGCGATGAGGCTCTTCTGGCTCTCGGCCGATTGGGCGCTCGTGGAGACGCGGACGTAGCCAAATAGCATGGGCAAAACGGGCAGGTTAGCGATAAGGTAAATGCGCTTCGTAAAGGTACCGGTTTTCGATACCTTTACATGGACGTTAACGCTATCATTGGTGGGTAGAAATAACGGTCGTTTACACCATCGCCTTTTGGGTAGCTTATGGCCACGCACCTGCGGATTCACCTGGGCAAGGAACGTGAGCTCTACGAGCAGCCCCCGCTGGTACCAGCGGCCGAGCAGGCCCGGGTCTTTGCCGTCCCGGATTGGGCGGATGTTCACTTGGCCCGGATGCTGGCGCCGGGCAACCGCGTCGGGTTTGTCTTGCAGCTGGGCTACTTCCAGATTAGCCAGCGCTTCTACGTGGCCACCCGCTACCACGCGGCCGATGTGGCGTACGTGGCCCAGCAGCTGGGCCTGGGGCCCGCCGACTTTGACCCGCTTCGCTACGCCGATGCCCGCTATTATGCCCACCAGCAGCTCTTGTGCGAGCAACTGGGTATTGCGCGGTTCGAGGCGGCCGCGGCGGACCGGCTGTACCAGGAGGCGGTCCGCCTAAGCAGCCAGCACCTGAAGCCGGCGTCGGTCTTCGATTACCTGGTGCTGTTTCTGCACGAGCACCGGCTGGAGCTGCCCACCTACAACACGCTGGCCGACCTCATCACGCGGGCCCTGCTCGCGTTCGAGAAACGGCTGCTCCACCGCTTGCAGCAGCACCTGCAGCCCGGCGAGCAGCGCTTGCTGGACCGGCTGCTGGCCGCCGACGACCCCGACGCCCGCGAAGCGGAGGCGGACCGGCGCTACCCGCTCACCTTTCTCAAGCGCATTCGCCAGGGCCTGCGCCCCGGGGAAATCCGCGAACGGGTGACGCACTTCGCGTCCCCGCGGCGGCTCTTCGAGCAGCTGCAGCCGCTCTGGCAGCGCCTGCGCCTCTCGGACCAAGCCATCACCTACTACGCCGAGTACGTGCTGCGGGCCCAGGCCGCGCAACTCTACCGCCGCGACGAGCGGCGCTACCTCTACCTGCTCAGCTTCGTGGTGCACCAGTACTACGAACTGGGCGACGCCCTGGTCGACACGCTGCTGCACACCACGACCAGCGCCGCGAATCAATGCCGCGAGCAGGTGAAGGAGACGCTTTATCAGCAGCGCGCCGCCACGCAGCAGCTGACCAGCCAGGTCACGGGCCGGGGTTACCGACACCTGCAGGCGCTGACCCAGATTCGTGCCCTGGTCGATGCCCCCGACGTGCCGGCCGAACAGAAGCTGGCCCGTATCGACGCGCTGCTGCAGCGCCACCAGGTCACGGCCGCGCAGCTGAGCGAAGACCACCAGCAGCTGGAGCAATTACGCCAAGCCACCGAGCAGCAGGCGGGCGAGGCGCTGTTTCACGAGGCGTTGGCCGGGGCGTCGCTGCGCCTGCAAACCAAGCTCGGGGCCCTGGTCAAAGCGCTGGTCGTCGACGAAGCGACCACCCGCGCCGACCTGTGGCGGGCCGTGCACTACTACCAGCAGCACGACGGGCACCTGGGCGCGCAGGTGCCGCTGGACTTTCTCTCGCTCACGCAACGGGCCTACGTCCTCGATGCGCAAGGTCGGTTACGCACCTCCCTTTATAAAGCCCTCCTTTTTTTGGAGATGGCCACGGCCATCAAGTCCGGCCAACTCAACTTTACGTGCTGTTACCAGTACCGGGCGTTTGAGCACTACCTGCTGCCGGCCGCGCAGTGGGCCAAGCAGCACGAGGCCTTGCTGGAGCAGGCGGGCCTGAGTGCCTGGCGCGACTTTGCCACGGTCCAAACGACCCTACAGGCGCAGCTGCAGGCCCAGTTTGCCGCCACGAACGCCCACCTGAGCGGAGCTGACAACCCGCACGCGCACCGCACCCCGGCCGGGCGTTACCGCCTGACCACGCCCCGGCTGCCGGCCGAGCAGCCGCGCCTGCCGGCTCATCTATTTCCCCGCCACCGGGTGGTGCCCCTGCGCGAGGTGCTCACCAGCGTAGCCCGCCTGACGCAGTTTGACACGGCCTTCGGCTCGCTGCCCAGCAAACACGCCCGCACGCCTCCGCCCTTGTCGCAGCTGCTGGCCGCCCTGGTGGGGCTGGGCTGCAACCTGGGCCTGCGCCGCCTGGCACAAGTCGCGCCCCAAGTGGACGAGGCGGCCCTGCAGCGCCTGGCCAGCACCCATTTCTCGCTCGACAACCTGCGCCAGGCCAACGAATTGATTCTGGCCTTTACCCGCCAGCTGCGCCTGCGCGAGGCCTTTCGGCGCTCCCCCGACGTGCTGCACAGCAGCAGCGACGGGCAGAAGTACGACCTGGCTGTGGACTCGCTCGCCGGCAGCGCCTCGTTCAAGTACTTCGGCAACCGCCGCGGCCTGACGGCCTACTCCTACGTGGACGAAACGCTGCTCGTCTTCGACTCGACCGTGTTCAGCGCCGCCGACCGCGAGGCCACGCACCTGCTGGAGGGGCTGCTGCGCCACGCCGTGCGGCCCACCGACGTGCACAGCACCGACACGCACGGCTACACGGAGGTCATCTTCGCCGTGACTCGCCTGCTGGGCATCGCCTACGAGCCGCGCATCCGCCAGCTCACCAACCAGCAGCTCTACAGCTGGGAGCCGGTGGCCGCCCACCGGCAACTGGGGCAGACCCTGCTGCCCGACGCGCGCCTCGACCCCGAGCGCATCGCCCGGCACTGGGACGAGGTCCTGCGCCTGGTCGTCACCCTGAAGCTGCGCCACAGCGAGGCCTCCCGCCTGTTCGGCCGGCTCAACTCCTACGCCCGCCAGCACCCGCTCTACCGGGCCCTGAAAGAGCTGGGCCGGCTGGTCAAAACCGAGTTCCTGCTGCGCTACGTTGACCAGGTGGAACTGCGCCAGCGCATCCAGAAGCAGCTCAACAAGGGCGAGAGCGCCCACCGGCTGGCCCACGCCGTCTGGCACGGCCGCAACCAGGAGTTTCACGCCGCCACCCGCTCCGAGCAGCTGGTGGCCGAGACCTGCAAGCGCTTGTTGATGAACGCCATCATCTGCTGGAATTACCTGCACCTCTCCCAGCACCTGGCCCGGCTGCCGCCCGAGCAGCAAGCGGCTACGCTGGCCACGCTCTCGCCCTTCGCCGTGCTCTCCTACCGCCACCTGAACCTGCACGGCGAGTACGACTTCTCCGACCACCCCCTGCTGGCCGAAGCCCCGTTTGACATGGACCTGATTGCTACCTGGCAGCCGCCAAGCAAACCGGCGTAGGGCCGAGTCGGAGGTTTTACCCTATTTGTTTAACAACACCCATTGTTGGGTGGGGTGATTGTTTCTACTGGCTATTTCTAGCCACTTCTTTGAGCACTTTGCAGCGTCAGTACCTTTATCAAAATAAGTTAAACTTGTCCTATGACCATTCCAGAGCGTGCCCAGGCACTTGCCGACATCTACCGAGAGCTGGACTTGACCCGGCACAACGATGCCACTACCGTATACCGGATGGTACGAATGGCACAGGAAGCCCGCACGATAGTCGAAGCCTGGCCCGACAATGCCTGGCCTAATTTCCCTCGCTCTCCGCAAGGCCCGGAGCTTACGAAACAGTGGGTGTTGGATGGCTTAAGCGAGGGGATAGCCGAGGCCAAAGGCTACCGCTACACTCAATCCGATACCAGCTGGATGGACGTTTTACGCCCAATACATGGGGTATTGGAAATTTTTTATCGTCGGCCTCGATAGGACTCAAGGTTCCGTCTGAGCTTTGCTCGGTTATTTTGCTTTTTCGGGACTTGGCGCGGGCGGTGGGGGTGGTGTTGGCCGTTGCTTGCTAGTAGGAGGCAACGTTTGACCATTGTGCGGCTTTGGGATATCTGGGCGGTTGACCAACCCGTGGCGTGGCGACTTCATAGCAACTTACTTTTGGTCAGAAGGAGTATCTATCTGGTCGGTAGGCTGAGGCATCACCACCGTGGGGCGCGCGGGCCGGCCGATAGCCGTGGGAGGCATGGTGAGGCCGGCCAGTCCTTGCACACCAGGTGCGAGCTTAATTATCAGCATCCCAGCGGTATCATCTTCGGGCAATAAATCATCCATCAGATTATCTAGCATGGCGCAAAAGGTTTAGAAAGACAAAGGCAACGAAGGCAAGTGTACCTCCGGCTACAAAGGCAAAGCAAATTACATTAGCAATTTCAACCCGCTGCCTTTTACGATGCAATAACTTGGCTGCATCCTCTCGCAAATAGGAGTCGAATGCCTGTTTAGCTAAATAATGCGAAAGTAAATTGGTTAGCAAGCACAGGGCAAAAAGGGCCCAGCAGGCCAGCAGCCAACCTAGGTAATTCGACTTACTGAGTTGCAGGAGGTCTTTTACAAACCCAATTGTCAATACCAGCCCGCCCCCAGCCAGGTACACAATTAGCTTATCGTATTCCTGCTCCGAGCTTTTGCGATTTTCCAGCGCCGCCAGCGTTTCGCGCTTGAACTGCTCTAACTCCTCTTGGTATTTCTCCCAAGCAGCTGCGTGCGCAACGGCTTCGTCGCTGGCAATGGGTGGCGGGGTGGCTATTTCTTCGGACATGTTTTTCTCGCCTTAAGCCGCATACTTATTCTCTTCCTCTACAAACCGCACGAGCGACATCAGCGCCAGCGTATCGAGCAGGGGCTGCACCTTTTTGACGCTGCTGCCCCGGAAGCGGGCGGCTACTTGAGCGGCACCCAGCGGCGCGGGGGCTTGCTGCACCACGGCGCGCACGGCCTGCATTTGCTGGGCTAGGGCAGTAGGCCAAGGCTGCGGTCCGGTTTCAGTGGCGGTGCTAGCAGCGCCGGCGGCTTCCTGAGGTAATGCCAGAGTCGATTGCTGTTGGCCGGGAGCCTGGTAGGCAGGGCGCAGGTAGCGGATGGTGCCGGTAGCTTCTTCCTGCTGGCACTGGTGGTTGAGTTGCACCAAGCGGATTAGAATGTCTGCCTCGGACAGGTCAATGGGCCAGCCGTAGGCCTCTGCCACTGCGGCGTCGAGCTGCTGGTGTAGGCTGAGCACGACGGCCGCGAGGCCTTGCTCGTGGGTGGCCTGCTCTTTGGCCGTGAGCGGCTGGCCGGCGCGTAACTTCTCTATCACGTTGTAGAGGTCGGTGAGCGTAAGGCTGGGGTGCTGCGCCTGCTGGCGCTTGCGGTGTGCATCGAGGGCTTCGGCTAACTCGCGGATGCGCGCTTGTTGGGCCTCAGTGGCGGCAGGAAATGGGAATGGTTGAAAACAACGTGAGCTATTGTAGCGCGAATCATTTCCTACTCCCATCTTACCACCTGCCGAGAATGCCCACAAGGTGTGGATTTTGCTAGATAAAACTCCTAAATGGAATGCATCATCTAAAGCTAATGCCACAATCATATGGTCAGCGGCTGTAGTGGAATCCAAAAACTGAAAAATCCGATGCTTTGCTGTTTCCGGTGTTCCAATGTACCTAGTAAGACCTACCAATGCTTTGCGTAATTCTTGGCGGGAGCGACCATGCAGCCACCATTTTTCTCGCAGCGCCTTATCGCGATTGATGTCGCGCTCAGGCTTCACACGGGTATAAACCTGCTGGTAAAGCGCCGGAAATTTGGCTATCACTTCCGCCTCATTCAGGCCAAATAAGTCAATGACCATTACGCCCCGAGGTCTAGCAGCCAGGTCTTTGCCGTTGCGGTAGGGCCGGATGTGTTGTTCGATACCTGCGACGGTGCCCAAGCCCAGAGCCTGCGCTTCAGTTGGCGTCACGATGAAGCCCGAACCTGCCAGCATCAGGCCGAAGCTACTGAGGCCCTCATTGGCTCGCAGAGGCTGCGCCTGCGTCACGTCGGCCCCCGTGGTCAGGTCAGCGTTGATACGCCCACGGCGTTCCGTCAGCTCGACCGTAATAGCTTCCTCGTCTTCGGCGTCGCTGCTTTCCTTGATAACCAAGGCCAAAGTGCCCTCTTCTCCCCTCGCCCTTTCGACAGCAGTGAACGCTACCCGTACCGCGGCACCATTGGCGTTATCGGTCCAGGGATGGTCGGGAATAGCAAACGTGATTTCGGCCGGAGTTTCCGAGGCCTCTAGATGGGCCTGAATTACCCGTCGATTGAAAGTCTGGGTAATGGAATTCGTGGTAATAAAGCCAAAGCGCTGGGTGATGCCTGTGCGAACGGCCTGCGCCGCCTTATCCCACCAATACAAAACAAAATCGGCACTGTCGGGAATATGGGGGTGGGCCTTGCGCAATGCATTGACATAAGCGTCGCCCAGTGCTTCACGGATACGGCCCTTCCCAATGAAGGGTGGGTTGCCTACAATGAAATCTGCCTCAGGCCAGACCGCCGGGCGGGCGTTCTGAAACTCCGGGCCGTCATAATTCAGTGCCGCATCCTGCTGACGAATATTCTGGTAATCATCAAGCAACGGCTCGCGCAGCTGGGTGAGGCCATAGGTACGTAGGTGCCACTGCAGGTAGCCAATACGCAGCACCACGTCGGCGATGGCCGCGGCGCGGGGGTTCAACTCCAGGCCCAGCAGCTGACGCGGGCCAACGGTGGTGCCGTCACCCAGTTCCAGGCGGCCGGAACTGCCCAGCTGGCCCAAGGCGGTCAGCACCTCCCCTTCCAGCCGCTTGAGGTGTTCGAGCGTCACGTAAAGGAAATTGCCGGAGCCGCAGGCCGGGTCCAAGATGCGCACCGACGTGAGGCGGCGCAGGAAGCGGTGTAGCTCGGTGCGAGCCTCATCTACGGCTTTTTTGCCCTTGCCTTCTTCGAGACGCTGGGCGCTGGCAGCCTGTGCAGCGGCCCACTCGCGGCGGAGCGGCTCTATCACGGCAGGCAGTACCAAACGCTCTACATAGCGGCGCGGGGTATAGTGCGCGCCTAAACTATGGCGCTCCTGCGGGTCTAGGGCGCGTTCTAGCAGCGTGCCAAAGATGGCAGGCTCTACAAGTGTCCAGTCGGCGGCGGCGGCATCTTGCAGCAGCTTTATCTGGTCGGCATTCAGGGGCAATGCCGTTGCATCGTGAAAGAGCTTGCCATTGAAGTGCCGCACATCGGTGCGTAGTGCTGCGGCAAAACCTCCTGTGTCCATAGCAGTCCATAGGCTTTGCAGCGCTTTCGGTAGGTTAGCTCGCAGTTCAGGGGTATCGGCATACTCAGCCAGCAGCTTAGAAAAGGACTTTTTGGGAATTAGCTCTACATCTTCAGCAAACATGGTGAAGAGGCAGCGCATCAAAAACTGGGCTACCACATCGGGCTTGTGGCCTGCCTTTTCCAGCTGGGTGCTGAGCCCAGCTAAGTAGCCGGCCAGCTGGCGCGTCACTTGGGCCGCCAGGCGGGCGGGGTCGAGCTGCTGTGGGTCAGTGAAGAGCAGCCGGAGCCGCTCGCGCACGGCAGGATTGGCCAACTCCGACAACGGCACCCGGAACTGCTGCGAGTCGGGAAACGGCACGTAGCTGTCGCCTACCCCGGCAAAGTTGCTGTACAGGTCAACGGAATAGCCCACGTCTACCACTACCACGAACGGTGGCCGGGGCTCGCTGGCTGGCAGGGCGCGCACGTAGCGCAGGGCCTGCTCGCGAGCGGCTTCTACCATCTGGCCCCATTTGGCGGTGCCGCGCACGGCGTGGCCCTTGCGTCGCTTGCCAGCGGCTTGGCCCAGTTCCGCTTTGGCGGCCAATGCCTGCTGGTCAGGTGTATCGGTGCCCTGCTTGGTTTCGAGCACGAAACAACCGCGCTTGTATAAGTCGATGCGGCCTGTACTGCGCTTCCCTGCCCCATCGTCAAAGCTTACGCCGCGCTCAAATACATAGGCATCCTGCGTGGGGTCGTCGGTGGTGGGGTCGGGCCGGGGCACACCCAGTAGGTCGCAAAGGTCTTGCAGAAAAAGGCCGTAGTTGGCGTGCTCAGCCCCGCCGGAAGCTTGCCAGCGAGCGAGGAAATCGGGGTAGGTCACAGGGATTCAGAGAAAGGCAGGCAATCTAGCCACTAAAACTAGCACCGGCCCTAAACTTAACTAATTTTGCTAGCCAGTGTAGTTCTGCTTTTTAGCCTGCTTCTCTTGTTTTCAAGTTTTATCGCTACCAATAAATTTTCGTGAAAATTCTACTCCCCCATAAGATTAGTGGCGCTTTATTCGACATCATTCACGAGGCCCAAAAAGAACTCGTGCTGGTGTCGCCCTATGTTAATCTAACGCAATGGAAACAGCTAGCTACAGCCCTTACAGCCGCTCGTGACCGGGGTGTGCGCATCACGTTTTATGTCCGTTATGATGCCGGCAACCCGGCCAGTAAGGAACAGGTCGAGGCTTTAGGCATCACTCCCCAACTTGTGCCTTGGCTGCACGCCAAGTTCTATTTCAACGAAAATGGTGGCCTTATCACTTCGCTCAATTTGTTGAGCTCATCCAACAGTAACTCCATCGAAATAGGCTCGCAGCTTGAAACCCCCGAGGAGTTGGAGACGCTGCGTCACTTCGTTCAGCAGTACCTGGTTCCACAAGAGTTGGGGAAGAAAGGAAGTGAAGAAGATAAGTATCTCGACACAGAGGAATTTGGCCAAACCCTGTCAGACTATCTAGAAGAATCAGTGGATGACTCCTGCATGGTAACGGGTAACTCCGGAAAGAGCTTATCCATTCAAGCGTTGAGCAATTCTTTCACCGCTGATATTGATGCCCCAAACCAACAGCTCCTACTGGAAGGGGTCGTATCAGGCCGCGAAGCTGACCGGTACAGTGCCAAGCGGGCGAAGCACTTTACCTCACCAGCATTGCGCTACGAATTGCAGCGCGGCAACAAAGGGTATTACGATGTGATTCGGGCGACTCTTACCCAACCGCTTTCCACCTCAAAGTTCAATAAGTTGACTCCGACTGAGAAGAAGCATCTATGTACTGTTATCGCTGATTTTCTGACGGCGGTTCGGGCATTTAAAGACGACTATTAATGACTCAGTATTCCTGTGGTTCCTACCGCTCACACAATAATACTGGCCGGATTTCCTGAAAGGCACGATATTATTATTTACTAATCCCTTCCTTACTAATCGTGCGCGCATGTCATTCACTCGCCGTTTTGGCTTAGCCTTATCTGGTGGTGGCTATCGGGCAGCTGCTTTTCATTTAGGCACGCTCAAGAAGCTGCACGAAATGAACCGACTGGCCACCATTGATGTCATTTCCACTATCTCCGGTGGCTCTATCACCGGTGCGGCATATTGCCTGCATCAGGGGACTTTCGAAGAGTTTCACGCCAAGATGACGGAGGCCTTCCTTCGCTGTAATGTGATTAGCTATGCGCTACGGTCATGGTCGTTTGTGCGATTTTTACTGGTGGCACTGGCGTTTGTTGCACCAAGCATCATCCTGCTCTTCACTCGTTGGGCTC
Organism: Hymenobacter sp. GOD-10R; assembly: GCF_035609205.1. Taxonomy (NCBI): domain Bacteria; kingdom Pseudomonadati; phylum Bacteroidota; class Cytophagia; order Cytophagales; family Hymenobacteraceae; genus Hymenobacter; species Hymenobacter sp. GOD-10R. The sequence continues at coordinate 2,202 of NZ_CP141185.1, read as the reverse complement.
CTTTGTCATTGTTGCTGCTACTCGGCTTGGTGTTCGTTGTCGTCCGGTATCAGTTTCGCATACTCCCGGTTAGCCAAGAAATAGAGCGGGCCTATGATGCTTTTTTCTACCAAGGCCAGACGCTTCAACAGCTACGTCCGACCCCCATTCTGGCTATTGGAACCTCGAATTTGCAAACCGGACGGCCATTCACATTCTCACGGGAGTGGATGACTGACTCGACTTATTCCTACTACCAGCCCCCGGTGCAATTCAATGCGGCCGCTTTCCCAGTGGCGCGGGCCGTAGCGGCCTCATCCTGCGTACCATTTGCCTTCACTCCCATTACGATTGGCCCCGAATACTTTCAAGAGCCAGCCGATACTACCCGTGCCCACCCGCAACTCATCGACGGTGGGGTCTATGACAATCAGGGCATCCAGAAACTTACACAGGCCAACAGCCGCTACGAGTGTAATACCATCATCGTATCTGATGCTGGCGCGGGCCTGAGCCCATTGGGAAACAGCCCTTATCCCAACACGATAGCACTCTTGCTGCGCACTGTGGATTTGTTCATGAACCGCATTAAAAATGCGCAGATGATGGCCAATCTGTTTCAACGCGCAACGGAGCACAGCAAGTGTGTTGCCTATCTATCACTAGGATGGCAGCTTAAAAACAGTATCCCGGGGTTCATTGACAATTTGGCTCAGGGCAATATCCCACCAGCAGTAGTAGCGGCCCGGCAGCTTCGCTCCGAATGGGTGGCTAATCCGAAAGAATACCGGCTCGCACTCACAGAATACCTAGAGCAGCAACTAGATTACGCTGAATTAATAGCTCGCGACCTTACCTCTGACGAATGGCAGATTGTGTGTCGAGTCGGCACAAATCTGACACCGCTAACACCTGTTCAACTCAGCTTATTAACTCGCCACGCCGAAAACCTGACTGAAATACAAGTCAAGTTGTACTGGCCTTAAACCTTACGTTCCATTTTAATGGGAACCTCGTTGGCACCTTTTTGAGCATTAGCTCTATTCACGCATTAGCCAGGAGACTTAAAAAAGGCCATTTGTAGCTGAAAAGTGGCCAGCGCCTCTCCATCCGGCAGCAAAAACCGCTGGCTCGGGCTATCCGGCGGAAACTGCAGCAGCTCGTTCTGCACGTCAAGGCTGCGCAGCAGGCGGTGCAGCAAGCGAGGCTCTTCCTTCTTCAGGTTGCCATTTTTTAGGTTGATGATGGTGGTATAGGGAAACTTGTGCGCCTCGCAAAAAGGCAGCAGTCCGCCCCGGGCAATCATCTTCAACCGGTTCTGGGCGTAGAGCAGCGCCTCCTGATAGGGCAGGGCCAGGCTCAGGTCGGGAAAGCTCAGGGGCGCTACTTCCGGCCCGCGTTTTTCTTCTTCCATGCTTTATAGCTTTTAATCATTTCGGCAGCCTGCTCAGCCGTAGTGGCCTTGGCCTGCTCCTCCGTACAGTCGGGCTTAAACTTAGCTTTTACCTCCCCGTCGGTGACATAGAGGCCCCACTCGTTGCGGCCGATGGTGTACTTGCCCACAGTGGCCAGCACGTTTTTGGCCGCTTCCGCCTGGGCTTTGATAAGGTAGTTGACGGCCAGCGCCGGGGTAACGGCCGCGGCCGATATGCCGGCCGGCACGTTGAAATACTGCTCGCGCCACTTCAGGTAAACGCCTTTCGGCCCCTGCCCTACCACCACCGGTTTACCCTCGTGCAGACCCACCTCGCGGGGAGCCGACGCCCGGCGCTGGGTGATGAGGTCCTGGGCCTGCGCTTCGCTCAACTGCGCGGGGCTGATGCCCTCGGGAAGGTTGTAGTACTTCTCGGCGTGCAGGATGTAGGGGCCGTTTTTACCAGTGCCCAGCAGCATTTCCGCGCCTTCAAACTGGCCCACAAAGCGCTTCTGCAGCTCGGCCCGGTCCGGGGTGAGCTGGTCGGCGGCGGCCACCCAGCCCAGCAGGTTCTGGTCGAACATCGGCACGAATTGCTGGTAGGTCTGCTGGCCCCGCGCAATCTTGTCGAACACGGCCTCGCAGCCGGCGGTGAATTTGTAGTCCATTACCTTGGGGAAGTGGCGCTCCAGAAACTCCGTGACCTGGGTGCCGGTAGCCGTGGGCAGCAGCTTGTCCTTATCGGCGCCGAGGGTTTCGCTGCGCTGGCTGGTGGTCAGCTGTCCGCCCTGCCAGGTCAGTACCTGCGC